>CALMUA010000180.1 GCA_937872775.1 uncultured Ruminococcus sp. | reverse complement strand
TTTCTCAAAATTAGAAATTATTTACACAGCTATGGCGCTTGGTGAATAATTCAGGTTTAATAATATAACCTTAGCATCAAAAGGTAAATCATAAAAGGTGATTGTGGAATCGCATAATAAGAGTAAGATATAATAGAACATATAATCTTAAATCAATTGATTTTCAATCATTGTAAACATATCCTAATTCAAATTTTTTTTGATGCTAAAAACATGTAATACTTCTCCTTTTAAAATTATAAGATAGGATTTATTTTATTCACTATTCCCAATAAAAAACACGTAAATGCTTACTAATCATCTTTTTTTATAAAACTAATATTATCATATTGAGGTTGAGTTTTAGCTAATTGCTATATCGATAATATAATCTAATACTTCATCAAAAGTAGAAAAAGACATACATTCCTCTTCTATTTCATCATATTCTTCATATTCATAAAAAATAAAAGATTTATATCTATAATCATAACATACATGTCTTGATCGGTAAAAGCCAACTATAAGTAATTGTTTTGGAACTTTACCTTCTGAAAAATCATAATTTACTTCAAAGTCAATACTATCTCCAATTCCATAGAAAAAAGCATCTCCTCCAAAAATTTTTGCACCATTTGTATTATTTAAAAACTCTTTATATGATTTCGGAATTTCAATATTTTTTTTCATTTCGAAATCTTTTATTTGTTGATCACTAACTTGGGAGTAAAATATTGATTCCATCCAAGGACCAGCTAATTCTTTAATCTTTTCAATTTTTTTTTGCATAGCAATATCCCTCTTTTAAAATTTGATTATTGTGAAAATTACTTTTTATTAAATAAGTAATTATGTTTTTTACACCATGTGTATTTGTAAATTGTCAATACTTATTTTTTTTTACGAAAACATTTTTTTTATTCATGATGCCTCCTCTGCAATGATAATCTCTTTTATTGAAATTTACTATATAATTATCATCAAGTTATTTCATCACATTATTAAAGCACTATTAAATTAATCTCATAAATTGATTTTGACATTAGAAAAGAAGTTTTACATTTTAGTTTATTATTTTACAAAGGAGATTATAGTAAACAATGTTTTAATTCTGTAAACGCAATATCATTACATTTTTAAAGTATCAAAATCAAGCGTAAAAAATAGTACAAATAAATTTACATTAAAAATCCAAATTGATGATATTTAATCATAACATTTTTCTACCAAAAAGTCAATGATGTTAAAATATAGACAAACAAAATGGGGATAATTTTATAAATCAAGAAATTTGCAGTCAAAAGTCAATCCCAAAAATAATATTGCCATATTAAATCAATATAAATATTGACAGCAGTAATATAGATCTGCCCGAGTTTGTCACTTGCTAAAAAATATTTTTTAAATCCGTCAATTGTCAAAGAAAACGCAACCCACACCCGAGTTTGCCACTTAAACTAAAAAAACGGAGTCCCCAAAAGGCTCCGTTTTTACATAAATACGCGTCTACAGCAAGTATTTATGCGCTTGATATTTTTGAGAAAAGCGTACTAAAATTACGTACTATCAAAATATTTTAAATGATTTTTTCAATGATTTAAGTTCCTGACGTGTAAAGAACTTTTCGAGTATTCATATTTACTTGACCAGAACATCTACCAGTGATTCGTTGTTGCCTCTTCATTAGATACTTGATCTCTTTTACTTAACATTAGACAAATTGCATCCAATACTATATGAAGACTCTGGTCAAACAAAGAGCTTAATAATTGTATCGAACCCCGATTATCAACACTGTCTGATTTTATTGTTCCTGGAACAATAAGTACAATATCAGCTAAGTTTGCAATTGAGGAATTTAATTTGCTAGTAACCACCAGGACCGAGTTTCCCTTATTGACTGCTTTATTTGTGTCAGCAAGCACATTAGATGATTCTCCTGACCCTGAAACTACTATAAACACATCATTTGTACCTACCGCCGGAGTGATTGTTTCTCCAACTACATATACTGTATAACCAAGATGCATTAATCTCATTGCAAAACCTTTTGCCATAAGTCCAGATCGTCCTTCTCCGTCAACAAATATTCTTTTATCTTTTGTAATTTGCGAAGCAAATCGAACTAATTCTTCAGTTTTCACTTTGTGTATTACATCTTCTATTTCTGTTAATATGCAATCAAGAATCTCCATTTGATTACCTCGCTTCCCTGGAAAAAATATATGCCGCTTCTTTTATGTCTTCAGCTTTTGTGATAGCACCACCTACTATGGCAATCTCAAATCCACTTTCTTTAATTATTAAAAGCGTTTTTAGACTCAACCCACCAGCCACTGCTAATCTAGGGCAATCACTGAGTTCCTTACTGCTTTTTTGAACTAATTCTTTTAATCCTTGTCCTTCTTTATCTGACGGCAGATGCACACAAAATATTGCATCCCGGAACTTCTTTAATTGATTTTTTTTATCATCAGATACTTCCAGAAGATCAATCATATATTCTTTCTTATGTGCCAAAGCGATATTTTTACAGATCTCAATTGAATCTATATTCGCAGATCCCATTACTGTCAGAATGTCAGCGCCTGCCCTATAAGCTGATTGAAACTCATATTCTGCTTCATCTATTGTCTTGATATCTGCCAGAATTTTTAAATCAGGGAACGTATTTCGTATTCTTCTTATTGATTCCAACCCATAGTCTTTTATTAAAGAAGTTCCAATTTCAATTATATCAACTGAATCCTTCACCGATTCTATAATTTCAATTGCTTTATTTAGTGTAACCCTGTCAATTGCAACCTGTATTTTCATTGTTGTTTCCTAACAATTATTTATTTATGATTTTGCCGTTGGATGAAATAAATATGTCAAGCTCTTCTATTGTAGGAAGTCCTTCATTATCGCTGATATGCTGGACCTGAATTGCTCCAATTGCATTTCCTCGTCTTACACATTCCTTTAACGGAAGACCTTCTAATCGTCCGCTGATAACACCTACTGCAAAACCATCTCCAGCTCCAAC
This sequence comes from uncultured Ruminococcus sp., assembly GCA_937872775.1. Lineage (GTDB taxonomy): Bacteria > Bacillota > Clostridia > Oscillospirales > Ruminococcaceae > HUN007. The sequence continues at coordinate 10,038 of CALMUA010000180.1, read as the reverse complement.
CGTATCAATTACTTTTTCTACGTGGAATCCTTCTACAATGTAGGATTCTTTTTCAGTTTTTACATAAGCGCCCTGACAGCCTAACTTAATAATAACCGTTTTAACACCTAAGTTCAAATAGAAATCAGCGATCTCATCCGGATTCTCACTTCCCATGAGAATAAGTCCTTCTGTAGTTCCTGGTAAAACCATATCCGCTTTGGAAGCTAAATCATTAATAATTGCAATCATTACTTCTTTACTTTCCCAGAGAGCTGGACGTAAGTTTGGATCAAATGATATAAAAACATTGTTTTCTTTTGCTCTTTCAAACAGTCTGTAGGTTGCCTTACGACAGGATTCAGAAAGCGCAGGTGGGATACCTGTTATATGAACATGCTTAATTCCTTCAAAATCAATTGCATCAATTTCATCAGCAGAAATATGGGAAACCGCTGATCCCTTTCTATAATAAGGGGCAAACGGATCTCCTTCTACTACTTTATTTTTCAGTTGTATTCCTGTGCGATAAACTGGATCAACTGTGATGAACTCAGTACCAATACCCTCTTTGGTCAAAAACTTCTTAACGTATTTTCCTAATGGTTCATCACCAAGTCTTGTAATATAGGTTGCTTTATGTCCTAATCTTGTTAAACCGATACACACATTAACTTCAGCACCTGCTAAAGATCTAGTAAAATGTTCAACATCCTCTAATGGGCCAACCGTATCTGCTACGAATAAAGCCATTGGTTCACCAAACAAAATTACTTCAGACATATTTAACCTCCTCGTTATTTTTCTTTAAATGTTAATATTTCATTAATCAAGTATTGTGTCTTTATTGAATTGTGAGGGTAAAGCATTATTGCATCAAAAAGATATGGATTATAATCAAGATTCAATAATTCCCTTGCAAATGACATTGCAGCGATTTCACTAAGAGCAACTAATTTTGAGTTATAGCGAAACGAACCTATTTTCCAAAGTTCAATTTTTTTTGCCTTAGTAAAGATTTTTTTATCACTTTCCTCAAAGTAATGATACATTTCATGTGCCAAAAGCATAGATTCAATATCCACATGTCCCAATATTTCTTCCATATCATTTTCTTGGATCAGCTTTTCAACCTTTATAACGTTTCCAGAGTATATGGTTACTTTATCAGGATAATTAAATTTAGCAAATACAATATAATTATCACTACCTTCACTTTCTTCTTTGATTACTTGAATCTTAAATTTTTCGGCATACTCTTTTACAGATTTTACGTTGAATTGTATCTTAAGCTTCTCTGCCTGTTCTGCTCCACATTTATTTGCTTGAATGATTAACTCTCGCTTTTGTTCATAATTAAGTTTGCCTTGCAGTGGATCTCTTGAAAAAGAATAATTTCCCCATTCAATGTCATTGAGTTTCAGCAGCTCTAATGTGTTTTCTTTTATCATATGTCATTTCTTGCTCCAACAATAATAATTTTCTCTTGTGGCTCCATTAATCCTAATTCTGTATCTACAACCATCTGCAATTGTTCTAAATCTCTCATGCCTGCATAATCAAGTACCTTACCGCCGATACAGATATAAAGGTCAGGTGTCAGCTTAATGTCGCTCTTGAATACTGCAAGGTTTTCCCACATATCATCAATAATCTTAACAGCATCTTCAACAGTACAACCTACAGCCTCACCATCACCTCTTTGTACTTTGATAAAGCCTTTCTTATCAACAATTCGAATTTGTTTTCCAGTTCCTTTTTTACTGTTCGCTGAAAACACATAGAATACATTATTCATAGTAATCAATGTTGTATCTTTTGCTGCAACACTCATAGATTTTGCTGCAAGCTCTTTTGCATCTTCTTCGGTACAAGCTTTTAATAGATCTGTTGTCTGAACTTCAGTAGAACCAAGAGCAATTGCTGTTACTCTTGAGGTTTGTGCATCAATCTCAATCTGTACTTCGACGGAATCAGGCAATGCACCATTTGCAATTGCAAGTGCAGCAGCTTCTTTCTTGATATCTGCAATATCTTTCTTAGATGGAGTAGGAATGGTACGTTCAACAACATCTCGAACCATTGCAAGTGCAACACCAATTGATGATATTACTTCTGCATTTTCAGGAATACTATATTCTAATTTCATGTGACTTGCAGTGTAAGGTAATAATGCAGCTGCTCCACCACCTACACCAACGAGGGAGATCTGATCTTTTTCTAATTTGTATTTTTCCGCCAATTCTTCAATGACAGGTTTAATTTTTTCAAACGATTTTGCTAAAATAGCCTCTGCTACCTGTTCAACTGTCATATTCATATATTTTGCAAGAGGTTCAATAGCTTTTCTTGCTGCAGCCGGATTACCATAGGAATAATGTTCAGGTATAACAATTCCAAGAACATTTGCTGCACAGCTGTTTGTAATAGTAATTCTCTTTTCATTCCTTAATTTAATTGCCACATAATCTTCTGGATCACCTTTTTTTGGAGAGAAGAACTCAACTTGTGGATCTACGATTTCATCAATGTCTGTATAAACAGAATATGGCATACCTGCAATATGAGCACTTCTAGGTCCGACATCAACAACGCCCTGCTTTGACGCACGAATCATACTTCCACCAGCAATACCAAGTACTCTGACATCAAGTGAATTAATGTAAGTCGGATGTCCACCAACGATAGAGTAATCAACTGCAGGACGTCCATTTTTAATAACGCCAATGTTTGTACTTGTTCCACCAACTTCAAAGTATACACCATTAGATGCTCTAAGATACATAAGTGCGCCAACTACACTGGCCGCCGGTCCTGAAAGCATAGTTAAAACAGGACGTTTCTTCATTTCACTTATGTCCATAACACCGCCATCACCACGCATAATCATGAGCGGAACCTTAATTCCGGCCTGACGAACACTTTTTTCTGTACTGGTTGCAGTATCAAGCATCTTAGGTAAGATACTAGCATTGATTGCAGCAGTTCTGGTTCTTCTTGTCAATCCATATAATTTACTGATTTCCGAAGCTACAGATATTGGTATATTGTATTCATCTGCAACATTCTTAATCTGATTTTCTTCTGTAAGATCATCAACTCCAAAAGCCTTTGATGCGACAATTACACTTGCTCCTTTTGATTTTAAGAGATTTATTTCTGCTTCAACTGATTCTTTACTGAATTGCTTTTTAGCCAAGTAAGTATGATGAATTTTAATTATTCTTCCCGTCCCTAGATCAATGTCATCAATTCTACTTTGTTTTTTTGCTAACCAGCCTTCAAGACCACCTTTACCTGTGCCTAAGATTCCAACTTCAGCAACATCACCCTCTAATAAAGCATTCGTTGCCTGCGTTGTACTGTGAGCAATGAAGATAACATCATTTGGATCAATATTATTTGCTGTTAAGCATAATTTAAATGCCTCAATTACACCAGCTGCAACACCCAGCTCATGATCATGTGTTGTCATAACAGAGCCTTTTCCTATGATTTCATGTGTTTCATTATCTATAGCCACTGCTTTAGTATGTGTTCCACCGACGTCAATACCAACACGAATTGCTTTTTTGCTCATTTTTATTCCTCCTTTATTATTTGCAAAAGTCTCCTAAGCTTTTTACCTTGTAAGTTAAACTTAGGAGACGCTATTTTGCATTTTTTCAATATAATGCTTTGCAGCTTTCTTGCAATTATCAGCCTGATTACATTCCGTAGAAGAAGTACACTAAACCAATATTAATTGCGCAGATTATCCAACCCCATATAACACCTGATTTCAAGAAATCTCTTGTTGTATTCTTTGTATAGTTGATGGCCCATAAGTTCCATGACTGGGTAGGGCAACATGAAATATTCATTGTAATGGTTGGAATATACATTAATGGGAATAAGAATGCTGCTCCAAATGCTGGAACTGTTCTTAAAATACTTAATGTTGCAGAACCTGCACCAAATACCGTTAATGGTCCTCTAAAAAGACCTAACGGAACTAATATGATAAATACAATACAAATTAATAATTTATTTGTAGGTAAAACCCCACCTAATATTTCGTTAAAGAATACTGCATCTAATCCAGATACTTTATTAAACATCGGAAGAATGAATAAGAATCCAAGTAAAGATGCAACGTCAACTACACCATCATAAAATGTTTTAGTAATAATTTTTTCACATTCTTTAAAGCTCTTAATTTTTCCGGTAACAAACAATGCATAGAACGATGCAACAATAAATGCAGGAATTGGCTGCCATTTAAATACAATTGCTAAAACTACTGGTATCAAAGGAGTAATTAATGCATACCAAGGCGCCTGTTCGTCACTTGATACTTTTCCTGCGGTTGCCGCCCATGAGTGATTTACATTGGTCTTTTTAAGCCTTACACCAATCATAATAAATACTACTAGTAACTGAACAGCCATAGCCGCAAAACCAAATTTCAAGTAATTATTATCATATTTAAATCCTTCAAAAAGACCTTGCATTTGTTTAAATAATACAATATTTACGTACATACCTGATCCAACAGACATTAGATATGACGATACTGCTAATGGCTTTGGTACCCCTAATGATAATAATATTGGAAGTATAATAACACCAATTGCTACAACTGCACCAGCACCAAAAGTACTTGTGAATATTAATCCAGTTACAAGACAGAGAAGAATGGTCGTTATCAAAGGTTTGTCACCGCCAAGCTCAACCGTTTTACGAATAAGCGTTGAAGCTACCCCTGTTTTAATTAAAACCTGACCAAACCAGCTACCAAAGATAACTATTACAGCTGTTGAACCCCAACTCTCAGGCCCACCCTGAAATACTTTTACTTGTGCGTCTTCCCAGGTGATTACACCACCAATCATGCCAAGAGCTACCCAGATAATTGACATTATCAGGAACCCAATCATTAAGTTTCCACCTTTAATTGCATAAACTGTAAAGCCTACAAAAGTAAGCAATAAGATAATACCAATTAAAATATTAAGACTCATTCATTTATCCTCCTTTTTATTATACGGCACACTTTCATGTGCACATTAAAGCATCTTATTTATTGAATGAATTTGAATTTAGTAATTTTTCCAGCTCCGTAACAAGCTGTTTTTCTGCATTGGTTCCACATGGATATTCCAGAGCCAGTGGAACATCCTGTGGCAATATATCAAGGATATTTTCCCATGGGATATCACCCTCATTAAGCAAAACTGCTTCGGGTTTTTCTTTTTTCAAAATATCCTTAAGATGAATATAAGAAACGTATTCTTTTAATTGCCTGGCGCTTTCTATAGGATCCTGATTCTGCCATACCCAATTTCCAATATCAAAGGTAACCGAAATGTTTCCACCCAATTGCCTGAACATTTCAATAAAAGTTTTAATTTTTGCGGTTTTCCCATTTTCTTCTGTTTGATCATTTTCTACGGTCATCTTAATGTTATATTGATTACATAATTTATTCACTTTGCTGACATCTTCTGATGTAACAGTAGTAAAACCACCTATAATCATTTTTACGTTTGAACAACCCATTGTAAATGCTTCTTTGAAATAGGTTTCCACATTTTCATACTGAATAGTACCATTTATATAAAGCAATTCAGGAACAGAATAAAATACTTCTATATCAAGGTCAGAAGCTTTTGTCTTGATGTCAATCAGCTCTAAATCAAAATTCTTGATGTATTCTCTTCTAACTTCCGCCTTTTTTACACCTAACTGGTGAATTACACCCAGCATCTCGCTTTGTGGTACACCTTCTTTTAGCTGCTTCAAAAATACAAGAGTATTTATCACTAATAATTCTTTCTTCATATATTGACATTCTCCATTAACGTGATGCCGCAATTAACTTTTCACAGCGTTCCCTTAGTAAATCAAGGTTTGTTTTATCAATGCCCCTGGTAAGATATCCTCCAAAACCAGCTGCGTAAGCACCACTTTTAAACCATGTTTTTACATTTGTTTCATCTACTCCACCCGTTGGCATTAATTCCACAAACGGCATTGGTGCTTTAATTCCCTTAATCATATTAGGCGACAAGCAGTCACCTGGAAATAACTTCACAACATCACAACCAAGCTTATATGCACGAAATACTTCTGTTGGTGTTGCAGCTCCCAGAGAACAAAAAACATCATTTTCTCTGCAATACTCTGCAACCTCCTCAACAATACATGGTGAAACAATAAAATCTGCTCCATTTTCAACAGCCAGTTCTGCTTGCTTCCTGCTTAGAACAGTTCCCGCCCCAACAATAGCCTCCGGCAACTCTTTTTTTAACTCGGAAATTAATTTTTCTGCATGATTAACTGAAAAAGTAATCTCCAAAGTGTCAATTCCTGACTCCATAATGGTATGACAAATTACTTTAGCTGTATCCAAATCTTCATGTCTGATAACAGCTATTAGTTTTCCCTTTATTATGTCTTTTGCCTGATTTTTATTCATTTACAACTCCTTATATAATTAGCTGTTTTTTTATTATTCTACCTATATGAATGATTGACTCTGAATTTTCTTTACTAAGTTTCCTCAAATTTGTTATCCATTAACTTAATAGGTATAAGTAAACGATAAACTCAACATATAATTTGATAAAAATATTATTACATACTTTGTCACTTTTATACAATGTTAAGTGTGCATTTTGCAAATGAAATTATTGGGTTTAAGGTCCTATTGCAGTCATCTTTTTAAAATTTTTCTGTATTATATTTTTTAAGACAGAAAAAAAGCAGCATTCAGTTTTTGTGCACTGAACGCCGCTTATTTTTTTCTACTCATTAGTATCTGAATATGTATAATTACTTCCGGCTCCCAATTTTCTTGCTGTAATCAGAGCCTCACGTGCCTCTTCACATAACGTTTGTATATCCTTATCATTTTTATTAATCGTTGATATTCCTGCGCAAAAGCTGCCATACTCAATTCCATCTTCTTTTTCACATTCAAATCCATTTCTTATTTTACTAATAAGCTTCTCAACATTAGCCCTTCCTGTGTTTTTCAGGAACAGCATAAACATTCCGTTTTCGCATTTTCTGAGTACATCGTCTTTTCTTATGCTCTTTTGCATGCATTTAACATAATTGCACAAAAGTATATCACAATATTCAATACCCTTTTGTTCTTTAATGTTATCAAAATCATCTATCTGAGCCATTATCATAATTTGCTCACCTGATAATCCTTCTCTCTCCGTATATTCCACAACGACATCATAAAAATCATCCTGAGAATATACACCTGTGATGTTATTACATTTAAGTTCTCTGTTCTCCCTCAATTCACTCATCTTTCTATCATCAATATCATATACAAAAACCATATTTGATTCAGAATTTTTTATAGTTCTTGCTTCGTACCATCTATATCCCTTTGAAGTCATAGCTCTGTATACAGATGAAGCACTATCATTTGTTTCAAGTATTTTTTGGAGATTTTCCGGAGAAAAAGTATTTATAAATACTTCTGAATCATTTTTATGAATGGCTGAATTTTGAATCATTTTTGTAAACTGTGCCTTATATGATGAAGATTCAGTATTTATGTTAAGGTATGTCTCATATTCTTTTTCAGCCTTTATCAGATGAAAATAATCAGTTTCAAGCTTTACTTCAAATACACACACGCACATCGTTGAAAAGAACTGATATAATATCTGCTGCGATTTTAATATCTCTTCCTCACGCAGCTTATGTTCTGTTATATCCTGTATAATAATTATTGCATTGTCTTTTTCGTTATCAGCAGTAAACACAAAATGAATACTTTTCCATTTTAATTTTCCCTTACTGTTTATTATACGGTACTCAGTATAGTAATCTTCATCACTGTGAGTTTTAATAAAATCAATATGTTCACCAGAGTCAATAATATTTAAAAGACGCTGCTTATCTTCACGATATACCTTTTTTTCGATATACGCTTTTAAGTCAAATGACTTTTTGGTTCCAGATTCCATTCCCATTCCATGAACCAGAAATGCTGTATAATTTTTAAGATCAATATTATATATTTCACATTTGATACTCTTTATTGCAGCTTTAAGACGATTTTCAGCTGAAATAGCTGATATTTCTCGCTCTTTCTTTTCCTGAATATTTGAAATAAATATTATAGCCATAGGCTTTGAATCTTTGCTTACCTTCTGGAAACATACATGAAAAAGCCACCATATGTACTCATCAATCATTTTTCCCTGGATGTTATCATATTTTTTCATCATAAGCTCCAGCTTTATCTCATGATCACCTCTGTAAAATGCTGAGATTATACCTTTTAATGAGATTTTTTCATTAACCTCAATCTGATAATTTCCCTGAATATTGTTTATAATAACGTTTTCAAAAAAATCTGAATACTGTCCCGATGTTTCGAAAAACAATACATTGTCCTGCCCGAATGATACAATACTATACATATCAGATTCTATATCAAGTTCAATGACAACAGCACTCACATAAGGCATAACCTGAGCATATTTTTCATACACTGCTTCAGCATCAAGTACATTATATCCTTTCAGAGGTGAAGGATGCATTTTTTCTGATGCAGGGAGATATTTCGGAATATAGTTCTTTACATATGTCTCAAATTCACTGATAGACAGCGGCTTTGAATAAACGTATCCCTGAATAATATCACATCCTATTTTTCTTAGGAAATCTATTTTTTCAGGTGATTCTATTCCCTCAGCTACGATCTTCATTCCAAGTCCTCTGGCCATTGCAACAACACTGGCAATTACAGAGTTATTTCGGTCTATATCATTTTCATTATCACAAACAAAAAACATTCTATCCATCTTCAGTACATCAACAGGCATTGATTTAAGCATATTAAGAGAAGAACTGCCTGTTCCGAAATCATCAATAGAACAGTAGAACCCGCTTTTCCTCAATTCAAGCATTATCTGCTTAAATATTGTATAATCCTCAAAAACTGCACTTTCCGTAAACTCTATTTCTATCCTTCCGTCAGGAATTTTATATTTATTTCTTACATTAGTATAATACTCTATGAAATCTCTGAGTTTAAGATCTACCTTTGATACATTTACTGAAATAACTATACTGTCAAACCATTCCTCATCAATATGTTCTGCTATAAATTGGCATGTAAGCTCCATAACATGACAGTCAAGCTTTGAAATCAAACCATTTTTTTCTAATATAGGTATGAAATCACCGGGGTATACCATTTTACCATCTTTTTTTATCCATCTTACAAGTGCTTCAGCACTTAATACTCTATCCTCATGCTGAAGGTAATGCTGTGGCTGCAGATATATATGAAACTCATTGTTTTTTATTGCGTCATCAACAGAACGTACAATTTCAAGCTCCTTTGACATTTTTTCATGAACACTGCTGTCATAGAAGAAATATCCGGTGGTGATATCAGAATGTCTTAAAGACACAAACAGATTATCAGCAATATTATTTACTTCCATATTATTATTGTTTTCATCGAACACATATATGCTTGAAAGGATATCAATTGAAAATTCGTATTCCTCTGCTGACTTACATGCTTTTACATCCTTTGAAACAGAGTCAAGCATATGTATAATATCATTTTTTTCTGAGTAATCAGTTATTATAATAAAGCTTTCTGTAGAAAACCTTGAAACTGCAGCAGCACTACTGATATTACGAATAATGGTATTCATGACATACTCAAGCACTTCATTATCCACAGTTGCTCCAAAGACGCTGTTAATAAAATTAATATTGCTTATGGTCATACAGATCAAAGCATATTTTTTTTCATTATCTGAAATAAGACGCTGTGCCAATTGTCTGAATTCGTTAAAATTCATCTGAACTTTATGCACATTCGTTTGTCCGGAAATATTCCCAGTTTGCATGGTTTCCATTTTAATCATCTCCTTTTGCAAATAATAAATAAGACAGTTTTAGAATACTATTAATCATTTTTTTTATATATTTTCAATGTTTTATACTTATTATTATACAATATATTATCACTACTTAGTCAAGAGTTTTAAAAATTTTCGTATCATTTCACAATTATTATTATAA
>CALMUA010000179.1 GCA_937872775.1 uncultured Ruminococcus sp. | reverse complement strand
TGTAATTATTTAATATTATTAAGTTGACATTTTATGTATGGCGTAATATAATTGTATTTATGCAATTATAAATATTGGTAATATTTACAGAATAAAATGATAAATATAATTTGCATATATACAATGGTAAATCCATTTCAGATTATAATTGTGTTTCTGATTGTTTTACAGAGGTTTTAAATTTTATGAACTCCTGAATAAAAATATGACTCGGACAATATGATATCGGTGTCTAAGTCTGATGGTTACATATTTGTATTTACCAGAAATATATTATTTTAATGAATCTGAGTTGTCTGCAGCACTAAAAATAAACCAATTATTACTAAACATATCAGGAGGATTATAAATGAGAAAAAAGTATTTGTCGTATTTGTTAGCAGCAGGCATATTTGTGTCTGCTGCATATCCATGTAAAATCAGCTATGCTGATTCAGTTAAGGCGGCTGCCATAACACCGTATGAAAATGTTAAAGTTATAAGTGACTTTGATATTACTAAGTTTAATGAAACAATATCTGAAAATGAACAGAGATTTCTCGAATTAAAAAATTATGATGAGGCAAAAAAATTTATACAGTCTGAAATTCTTATATTGGACGACTTGTCTTCGTCATACAGTATTTTACAGAATAAATATTTTAATGATAACACTGATATGACTTCATATTATCAAATGAGTAATCTGGCACAAGTCCTTTATGAAGCTGAAGATTCACTTAGTTCTTGTATAAATAAACTTGCTGCTTTGGATACATATTCAAAGTTAAAGGAAGATTTTAAGTTACCGGTAACTTATACTGCGGATTTTGTTAATAATCAATCATTTTGGATAAATAGTTATTACGAATGTTCAAATGATATTCAAAAGTTGTCTGATATTTATATTAATCTTGTATCATGCAGAAATGCAGAAGCTAATGCACATAATTATGCCGGATATTCTGAAATGCTTTTTAAACAGGTATTTAATCGGGAATATACACTTAAAGATATTCAGAATATAGATTCTCAGTTAGCAGCTCTGATATCTTTGTATTCAGACAGAAATATCAGTTCATATGCTACATACAATGAAGATTCACTTTTATCTGCTGAAGAGACACTTAACAAATTTGAAAATTCTCTGTTTGTTCTTCCTGAAAGCGTATTATCCATATTTACAGAGGCAAGGACAAATAAATTATTTTCTCTATCAGATAACACAGATGGCTCGATTATATCTGCAACTTCATATTTATATAAATATCACCAACCATGCACCTACATAAAATACACTAAAACCAAAGCAGATTTTTCAAATCTGATAAATGAATTCGGGTTATACACAGCGCTTTATTATAAAGAGAATAATCATTCGTATTTTGGCAGTAATAATACAAGTAATGATATGCTTTTGACAATAAGAAACTATATTAAACTTTTATATTCCCAAAATAATTACAAAGATACTATGTCTGAAATACTCGAAGAATTAAAAAATTCATATGTAATCAATTCATTAGAAACATATGCATATACAGAAAAAGACCTGACCGGGGAAAAGCTTGGTCAGAAATTCTATGAAATAAACAAATCTCTGGGTGTTATCTATCCGGAAGGTCAGAATGTCGATATGAATTGGGTGTACATAGAGGACTTATATACCAGTCCTTTTTCAATGGCCGATAATATTTCTTCTTGTTTAAGAGGCCTTCAGTATTATGATGTTATAAAAACTTCAGAATCCGGTACAGCTGGAAAAATATTAAATGATTTCCTGACAAGCTCCAACGGTACTACTATTTCCGGACTTTTAAAAAACAATAATTTATCATCATGTTTTGACAGCGGATATATTGAACAACTGTCTGAAAAATATAAATTATATATAAATGATATTTATACCGTTAAAAATACTGATATAGCAGGTGATGCCAATAACGACGGAGTTATCACTGCTGCAGATATTGTAATAATAAAGAGATATATTTTATGTGCTGTTAATAAAAGCAGTATGGAATCAAGAGGATATTCGTTAAAAAATTCAGATTTAAATAGCGACAACAAAATTAATATTCTTGATTTACAGAAGTTATACAGACTTTTATTAAAGTGATATCATAGACAAAACTAATGATTTAAACGAAAGGAAATTAAAAATGAAAAAAATAAAAAGGATAGTATCATGCATATTTGCAATAATGATGCTTGCAACATTTGTTCCACCTGATACTATGAAAGTTGTAGGTATCGAGGTAAAAAACATTTATGGAGAATTAAGCGAAAATGATATCAATGAAATGAACTTTGAAAGTTATTTTAACTGGGCTTTTGAATTAAATCAGGCAGGAGATATCAACCAGAATAACCTTGTCTGGTCGGCACAACATTGGTTTAATTTTAGATATTGTAAAATTAAATTTGAGAATCAACCACCTAAGGAATATCCTGAGTTTATTATACCCGAATCAGAGCAATATTCTGATGATAATTCATACTCAAGAATTAAACCAGATGGGCATGACATTTATGATACCATGTATGCTATGAGGTGTGCACTTCAGGTTGAGTTAATAAATTACGGATGTTTGTCAAGAGAAACTGTTGGTACATCCTTTGGTTCATTTGGCCCTGCAACACAGGCGGCTTATGATAAGATGTCCAGTGAATGTGGAGGACTTGAAGGAATAGCAAAAAAAAGGCCGGATGTCATCAGAATCATTCATTATGCTCTGGCTGCAAAAGGTTATAGTAATAACACATTTACTGCAATTACGCCTAATCTTGCATATTCAGATGGAACATTATTTAATATATCTGACTCGTTAAAGAAAATGATTAAAGACTGTGGTTTAAAAGATATAGTAAAAGATCCTGTTGTTGATTTTAATTCATTGATTTTTAAATCTATTCTGACTACTGATTCATATGTACAATACGAAGACGGAGATAAGGATGTAAGAAAAATACAGCAGGAACTAAATGCTAAAACCTACGATCAATTGGGAATTGCTCCATGTGACGGGATCTATAGCAGAGATACAAATGAAAGAATGATTCATTACTATCAGGAATTAATTTTTAATGACAATAATGTTAATATAGAACCAAACGGACATTTTGGTAAAAGCACGCTTAAATACTCACCAACTATAACTCCAGATTCAAAAAATGTAAATTTAGAAATTTTTAAGTTGATAAAATGGGCTTTGTATATAAATAGCTATAATCATATTGAAAAAACACATTATTACGATCCTTTTTCTTTTGACAATGACCGATTTGATTCTGCTACTAAAAAGGGCATACACGACTATAAAACAAACATGTCTTTTGCTGACCCCGACGATAACGTGATAGATTCGTCACTTATTGCTTCACTTATGTGTTCAGACGGAAATTTAAACAGAAGTTCTATTGGCTGTGATGCTCGAACACCTGTCAATAAAGATACTATAAAAGAATATGTAAATAACGGGTATAAATATATAGGCAGATATATAGCAGATAAGAGTTTTGATAGGAAAAGGATTTCAAGAGAAGAAGCAGAATTAATTATTTCAAATGGACTTTCTATTATTCCTATATATCAGGGCTATAATACTGATGAACTGGAATTTTATACTCCTCAAAAAGGTGAAAAGGATGCAAGAGACGCTGTAGCTGCAGCAGAGGACCTTGGTATACCACAAGGTAGTACTATATATTTTGCACTTGATGTAGATACAACAGAGGATGACATAAAGGAATATATTGTTAAATATTTTAAAGCTATCAGTGTAACGATGGCTACATATAACAATGTATATAAGGTTGGAATGTACGGTAACAGAAACGCATGTCAGAAAGTATATGATGCCGGATATGCTGTGCATTCATATGTGTCAGATGCTTCATCTGGATTTAGCGGAAATATGGGCTTTAATATGCCTACCAACTGGACATTTGATCAGTTTGGTATAGTTGATTATGATAATAACGAATTTACTATTAATGGAACAACAGAAATAGACAAAGTTGCTGTATCACAAAATGATGAAGCATATTGTGATTTTGATCCGGGGGTAAGACACCTTGATAATACCGCTGTAAATGAGTTTGACGTAGTAAATGATATTGCCATTGGAAAAGATAAATTATTAAATGGAAGTGTAGTTGGTGATCCTGTTGATCTGGCGTCAGGGGCACATCAGATTGACTATACTGCAGCCTCAGTTTCAGGAGCACAGACAGTTGATTTTACTCTTGAGTATTCATCTCAAAATCCTGTAGACAGCGAAATGGGAATGGGATGGAACCACAATTACGAAAAGCATCTTGAAGTGGTAGAGACTATTGAAAAAGTATCTAATTCATATGATGTAGATGAGAATGACAATCTTGTAATTACAGAAAATCCTGATATAAAGTCTACAAGCATATATGTATATGACTCACCATCTTCATGTAAAAAATACATCAGTAATGATTCACAGAGTAATGTGTATGTTCCTGATGGTATCAGTAACGGTTATTCACTTAATAAAAATGAAGATAATTCATGGACGCTTAATTGCGATGGAAACGAATGGTATTATTTTGACGCAGAAGGCACACTTACAGGACACAAAAATAAAGAAGGAATGCTCGTTAGCATAAAAGATACAGATGAAACTCTGGTTATTACTGAGGCAATATCCAGGAAGACTATTACAGCAGAAAAGAAAGATGGTAAAATAGTTAAAGTATATACAGATAATCCTGACAACGGTGTAATATTTGAATATAAAGATAACACACTTGCAAAAATTACAGACCGTGATGGAAATATCATAAAATATACCTATGATTCTGACGGCAGAGTGTTATCAGGAACAGATGGAGAAAATATTACATATTTTAAAGACACATACTATGATCATAATTATTTTGCATATGAATTTGAGGCAACAAGAGATATGGGCGTTGTTGATATGTATCATAATGATGAATTAAAAACAAAATACGGCAGAATAAAAACTCAGGACGATGCTCTTGGAAACACCACAGCATTTGATTATAAGGAAGAATACATATCAGAAGAAGACGGATCAAAAACATATAAGTTAACTGTATCAGCGACAGATAGAAATAAAAATACTTTAACCAGTGTATTTGACATTAATCATTTACTTTTAAGCTATACAGATCAGAATGGCATTGTAACGACATATAATTATGATCAGAATACACATGATCTTCTATCAGTTACTGACCCGTCAGGTAACATTGAAACAATGAAATATGATGAAAATCATAATGTTATAAGCAAAACGGATAAGACTGGCCTGATAACAAATTACAGCTATGATACTTCTCATAATGTCACTGAAATAATAAATCTTGATAAAAACCAAAAAGAAATTTCTAAGTCAGGTTATAAGTATGAAAACAATCTCATGACAGAAATGACTGATCAGAGGGGGAATATAACCAGGTTTATATATACTGACGGACTTTTGACAAAGAAAATTATTAATGAAGAAACAGTAGATGAAAAAATCTATACATATGAATATAAAGACGGATTACTTGTAAAAACAACCGATCCATGTGGAAATT
>CALMUA010000178.1 GCA_937872775.1 uncultured Ruminococcus sp. | reverse complement strand
AATATTAATATATATGCTTAAAAACAAAAATGAATTGTAGAGTAAAGTAAATTACTGTATAAAGCACCTGAAATATGATCTTATTAAAAATGTTATGTCTGATTTAAGGAGCATTTTATATCAATATAGTACAATAAATTATCAATGGTAAACAAGTAAAAAAATATTTGATATGATAAAATAAGATAAACAGAGAGAGAAAAAATTTTATCAGGGGTTATAATCCTGATGAATTCTATTTTCATAACCATGGCATGGAGAAGTATTTTTATAGTAAAAAAATTATGGAGGTAAAAATTAATGGAAATCAAAAACAAAAAAATTTTTAAGACAATTTCCGGTATAGCGATTGCAGCAACGATATTTGCATCACAGGTTATCACACCGTTATATTCTGTAACAGATAAAGCAATGACATCTGAAATTACAGTAAATGCGGCAGCAAAAACAGTAGAAGATTGTGATTATACCTTTGACGTAAATTCGGTAATAGGTG
This sequence comes from uncultured Ruminococcus sp., assembly GCA_937872775.1. Lineage (GTDB taxonomy): Bacteria > Bacillota > Clostridia > Oscillospirales > Ruminococcaceae > HUN007. Next base: position 8,422 of record CALMUA010000178.1, on the reverse strand, counting down.
GGACTGTCGTCAATGAAGACGATGAAAAAGAACAATATATACTTGATCTTTCAAGTTTGCCTGATGATGCGGTTATTGAACAGGTAATGGTTCAGGTATCTACAGGAACCAAAGAAGAAACTGCAATGATAGCCATCGGCTGTTATGCTGAGGGATATAACGAAGACAACTGGTTCTCTGCTTCAGGTACTGATGCAGGTACGGAAATTACATATACATATGATATTCCGGAAGAAGTATCATCACTATTTAAAAAGGATTTCACATCAATTAATATTCAGCATTGGTGGGGAAGCATAGACACCGTTACTGTTGAGAAAGTTGGTGTAAATGTTGCAGGCGGAGCTGCTACTGCTATAAAGGGCGATTTTAACTGGGACAAGAAAATAACGTCAGCAGATTTTGTATTGTTTACTCAATATATGCAGGGTCTGCTAACAGACGAAAAATATGATTTGGCAGCCGACTATGATTCAAGTGGAAAAGTTAATGTTCTGGATTATATACTTGTTAAGAATCAATTGATAAAGAAGCTTATTGATTCTAGTATATCTGATAATGAAAAAAGTGCAATTGATTTTGTACAGAATATTACTATAGGATGGAATCTTGGAAATACTCTTGATTCTACCTGTTCATGGATTACAAATCCGACTCCTGCTCAGTTTGAAACGGCATGGGGAAATCCTGTTACTACAAAGGAAATGATAGATGCAGTAAAGAGAGAGGGCTTCAATACTGTTAGAATACCTGTAAGCTGGGGAGAAAAAATGGGAGCTGGTCCGGACTATAAGGTAAGTGAAGAATGGATGACAAGAGTAAACGAAGTTGTTGACTATGTTATAGATAATGATATGTACTGTATTCTTAATGTACATCATGATAACGATTGGCTCGTTCCTACATATGAAAAATATGATGGAGCAGAGGCACAGCTTACAAAACTCTGGGAACAGATTTCAGAACGTTTTGAGAATTATGATGAGCATCTTATATTTGAAACGATGAACGAACCACGTCTTGTAGGAACAACTCTTGAATGGACTGGTGGAAATGCCGAAGCAAGAGACTGCATTAACAAATTCAATGCTGCAGCACTTGAAACAATAAGAAAATCAGGCGGAAATAATGCTTTGCGTTACGTTATGATGCCGACATATGCAGCCTCCGGTACGACAGTCACAATAAACGATTATAAGATTCCTGATGATCCTAGAGCAATTGTGTCAATACATTCATATTCACCTTATTCTTTTGCACTTGATGCCAAGGGTACTTCAAGTTGGGGAACTACGGCGGATAAGGTATCATTAAAGCAGGAAATGAAGCTTTTGTATGATAAATTTATTTCTAATGGAACTGCTGTTATTATAGGAGAATTTGGCGCAATGAATAAAGATAATGAAGCAGACAGAAACGCATGGGCAGAATATTATATTGCTACTGCAAAAGAATTAAAAATCCGCTGTATATGGTGGGATAATAATCTTGTAAAAGGTGAGGGTGAGAAATTCGGACTTATTGACAGAAAGACATCTACTGCACCTTATCCGGCAATAATAGAAGCATTATTCAAGGGCCTTAACGGTTAATTTTTTAAAAACAGGTTGTAACAAGACCAAAAAATCTTGTTACAACCTGTTGTTTTTATTTTTTATATACTGTTTTGGAGAACATTTGTATTTTTCCTTGAATTTATGATAAAAGTGGCTCAGATTATTAAAGCCAGACATAAAGCATATGGATGTTATATCATACTTTTCTTCCGAAAGAAGTTCTGCGGCATATGTCAGTCTTTTGTCGTTGATAAATTCAGTAGGACTCATGTTGAGGTATTTTCTGAATTCACGGGTCAGATGCTCCTGGGATATATGAGCAAGCTTCAGCATTTTAGGGAGTCCTTGCGTGAAGTTTTCAACGAAATTCATTTTATTAATCAGTTCAAAAAACCATTTCGGAGGTATAATTGATGATGTACTTTCAGAATAAATGTTATCAGAATCAATTATATTATTTGCTGGCTCAGCTTTGCTTATGACAAAATGAAGTGCATTTGAGACATTTTTAGCCCATATATAGTATGAATTATCTATTATTTTTGATTTATCCTTAAATGTAATTACTGAATATCCGAAACATTTGTCGTCAAAGTGCAGAGGTGTAAAGAAAAATGCGTCAGGTTTGCTTGTTTCTTCAAAAAGTTCCGGAAGCATAATTTGTGATGAAAATATGATGTTTTTATAAACTCTTGAAAATTCAATTTTATCAAGAGCAATTGTCATTTTCTCTGAATATGAATTTCCATTACGGCAGGTGTTGTTATCTGTTATATTTTCATTAAGACACAGAAAATATCTCTCATATCCGTCTATAAGGTATGTAAGTTCATCTACGGCAGAAATGAAACTGGTTATGTCGGTGGCTTCAGCAAGCTTTTCGTACATATTGCTTGCTTCTATTGTGGAATTAGTTGCCTGATCGTGACGTATACGTGACTTTATTTTTTTAACAAATTCACTGTCTGACATTTTGCATCCGCAGCTGTCGTTTAACACAAGATGTCCTGTTGAAGACGTCTTGTTGTATATGTGTCTGTTCATTATAATATTAAGAAGAGAACATACACATTTGGTTCCGCAAAGCATTGCCTGTGAGTAATAGGTTGTTATTGACGGGGTATTAAGCATTGAGTCAGCAAGTGCGTCAAAACCTGTTACAGCTATTTCAGACGGTACATTTATGTTGTGTTCTGTCAGTGCATTTGTCAGTGCAATAGCCATAATGTCACTTGCACAAACTATGGCCTGAGGCTTTTCTATTTTTCCTGATGCAATGTCATAGGCAAGATTCTGAGCAGATTGGGTCCAGAAATCACCGTAGAATATATATTTATCAGGTACACTAAGACCGTTTGCCGTCATAGCTTCAATATAGCCTGACAGTCGTTCAGAAGCAATATATGTATTTTTTATTCCTGTAAGGCAGTATATTTTTGTGAGATTATGATGCACTATCAGATGAGAGGTTATTTCAAAGAAGCATTGCTTATCGCTTACACGGACGTTATGAAAGCCTAACTCAGGGGGGAGATCAGAATTCATGCACATTACTGGTACACTGCAATTTTGTTTTAATATATTTATAACTTTATTCTTCACACGGTCTGACCAGAATGTAAAGTCTGCAAAGATAATACCGTCAACTTTGTCGAAATTTATAAGAGAAAATATCTGTTCTTCACCTGACTGATGTCTTGTCTGAGCAGTATTTTCAGAAAAAAATGAAAATACTGCAACGTTACAGCCCAGCAAATTTGCCTGATATATTATACCGTTTATGAAGTGTTCATTATAAGAATTTATTTTCCCGGAGATTACAGCAATCAATTTGCGCTTATTCATTTTTAACACATCCTTTAAACCAGTCACTTTAAATAATGGGTTTACGATTTTTGACGCAGCATTGTGAAAAAAGCATACATTTACATTAGGTCGCACAATATTAAAACTGAGTGTATATTAAAAATGGAGAACAGACTGCGCTGTTCTCCATTTTTAATATGTGTGATTTTTTATCCGAGTAACAAATCACATTTTGGTTATGCTAATTTAATTAAATTCTTGCAACGCCTGTTTTTCTTGCAGCTTCAGCAACAGCCTGTGCAACAGCGGCAGAAACATTTTTGTCGAGTGCAGAAGGAATGATGTAATCAGCTGAAAGCGTATCATCTGTTACGAATGAAGCTATTGCCTTAGCAGCAGCAACTTTCATTTCGTCATTGATATCACTTGCACGAACGTCAAGTGCACCACGGAATATTCCAGGGAATGCGAGAACATTATTGATCTGGTTAGGGAAATCGCTTCTACCTGTTCCGACAACAGCAGCACCTGCTTCTTTTGCAAGGTCAGGCATAATTTCTGGTGTAGGGTTTGCCATAGGGAAGATGATAGGCTTATCTGCCATGTTCTTTACCATTTCAGGTGTTACACAGCCAGGTGCTGATACACCGATAAATACATCTGCACCCTTGAGTACTTCTTCAAGTGTGCCTTTTCTCATGCTGCGGTTTGTGATCTTTGCCATTTCGATTTTTTCAGCATTGAGATTTTCTCTGCCTTCATAAATTGCTCCGGTTCTGTCGCAAAGAACAACGTCCTTAAGACCCATTGCTATGAGAAGCTTGATAATAGCTATACCTGCTGCACCTGCACCGCTTGTTACAACTCTGATCTCTTCAAGCTTTTTGTCTACTACTTTAAGAGCGTTAAGCATTGCTGCCAGTGTAACAACTGCTGTACCATGCTGGTCATCATGGAAAATCGGAATATCGCAGCATTCTTTTAATCTACGTTCAATTTCAAAGCAACGTGGAGCAGAAATATCTTCAAGGTTTACGCCTCCGAATGAACCTGCGAGAAGTTTGACTGTATTGACGATATCGTCAACGTTTTTAGAACGAACGCAAAGAGGAATAGCATCAACATCACCAAATGCCTTAAAGAGTGCACATTTTCCTTCCATAACAGGCATGCCTGCTTCAGGGCCGATGTCGCCAAGACCGAGAACAGCTGTACCATCTGTTACAACTGCAACAAGGTTTGAACGTCTTGTCAGATCGTAGCTTTTATTAACATCTTTCTGAATTTCAAGACAAGGCTGTGCAACGCCAGGAGTATATGCGAGTGAAAGATCTTCACGTGTCTCTAATGGCGCATGGCAGATAACCTCTATTTTTCCTTTCCATTCATAGTGTTTTTTTAATGATTCTTCTGCGTAATTCATATATGACTTCCTTTCGTAATTTTATTGGAAAAGCTTCTTAATCAGAAGTTAAGTCCTTCAATAACATTTTTAAGTGCTTCTGCACTCTTTTGGAGCTGATCAAGCTCATTCGGAAGAAGCGGAGGGGTAAGCTCACGTTCAATTCCGTGTCCGCCGATTATGCATGGCAGACTTAAACATACGTCATTTATTCCGTAACGATCTACTACCAATGAGGAAACAGTGAGAATATTCTGTGCGTCACGAAGAATTACGTCACATATTTTGTTGACAGAAAGTGCAATTGCATAGAATGTTGCACCCTTACGTTTTATAACTTCCGCACCTGCAGTACGTACGTCATCTTCGATCTCAGAAATTTCAGTCTTGCCGCAGCTGTTATGTTTTTCACAGATTTCTGTGCAGTATTCGTTCATTTCCATACCTGCTATATTTGTAAGTGACCATGGAATCATTGATGTATCACCGTGTTCACCAAAAACATAGGCGTGAACGCTCTGAGGACTAAGCTTGACATGATCTGCAAGTCTTGAACGAAGACGTGAGGTATCAAGCATTGTGCCTGAACCGATTACCTGATGTGGCTTTAAATCTGTGCATTTTAAAATTGCATATGTAAGAATATCAACCGGATTGCTTACAACAATGTAGATTGCATCAGGTGCAGCCTTTGCAACAACCGGCATAACACTCTTGATAATATCAACGTTTGCCTGAGCAAGATCAAGTCTTGTCTGACCAGGTTTTCTTGCTCGTCCGAGGGTTACGATTACGATATCGGAATCTTTGGCATCTTCATAGTCTCCGTCATAAATATCAACTGCATGGCAGAAAGAAATACCCTGACGGATATCCATTGCTTCTCCCTGAGCCTTTTCCTTGTTTATGTCGACAAGAACGATTTCGGAACAAGTTCCTGCAACTGTAAGAGTATAGGCAATTGATGCACCTACATTGCCTGCACCAAGAATTGTAACTTTTGTACCGTTCATTGTGGTACCACTAACTTTGCTCATAATTTTGTAGCCTCCGAATATTTAATTAAGATGGAATGTATCAATTTGAACATGCTATGTGTATGCTGCGGCAACCTCTAAAAAAAGTCATTCACTGATTTACATTAAGTAAGAATGTAGTACATCATAAAAATAAACGTAAACCGAAACGTAAACCGGGCAGTAAAAATTCGAACTGTATCATGTTATCTCATCAATACAATTCGGATAAAATTCTCCCAATAAGAGGAGACAAATTCCATTTTATAATAGTATTATCGCGATGTTTTGGAAATCTTTACGTTTAAAATCCATATATTTGTGTTGTGCTTCAAAGTGGAAGACCTTTTTTAGAAGTTACCTTATTGATTATACCATGTTCTTAGTAAAGATTCGGTAAAGATTTTTAGCTGGAAATATTATTTCAGCACGAAAATATGAAAATCTACATATTTAAGCACATTGATTACTTCTTGACATACATGATGACAGCAGATATAATTAAATTGTATGCGCTAATGCTTTGTATAAATGTAAAGGTGAACTATGAAATTATTAAAAATAAATATTAAAGACGTTTTTTTCACAATATTGGTTCTTGTAATTGTCTTTTCAATAAATCTGGCAATTCAGCATTTGTTTTGTACTCAGACACTTATTCCGATGATATTTGTTCTCGGTATTTTTATTATTGCTCAAAAATCAGAAAGCTACCTTCCCGGAATAGTAGCGTCACTTATAAGTGTGCTTACTGTTAATTATGCATTTATGGCTCCGTATTATGAGTTTGATCTGCTTTCGCCAGTATGCGTTTTTTCAGCAGCCATTATGCTTATTATAGCAGTTATGACAAGTACACTTACGACTAAAATAAAAGAACAGCAGAGAGCACGGGCTGAAATAGAAAAGGAAAAAATAAGGTCCAATCTTTTAAGTGGTATTTCACATGATCTGAGAACACCACTGACTTCAATATATGGATCAACATGTGTAATAATTGAGAACTATGATTCGCTTAAAAAAGAACAACAGCTTAAGCTTCTTAATGAGGTACGTGAGGATTCAGAATGGCTTATCAGAATGGTTGAAAATCTGCTTTCAGTAACACGTATAGACGGAGAAAATATAAGTGTAGTGAAAATGCCTGTTGTTCTTGAAGAATTAGTAGATACTATTATGCTTAAATTTAAAAAGAGGTGGAGCGGTCAGGATCTGATTGTCAATATTCCTAATGAATTTATTGTAATTCCGATGGACCCTCTGCTTATTGAACAGGTAATAGTGAATTTACTTGAAAATGCTATGATCCATGCAGCCGGTATGACACAATTGTCGCTTAATGTTAATATTGAAGGTAATAATGCAGTATTTGAAATTGTTGATAACGGATGCGGAATTCCTGAAGAACGTCTTGACAATTTATTTAAAGGGAATACTGATCAATCATGCTCTGCTGACAGCCACCGTAATAGTATGGGAATAGGGCTTATGATCTGTGATACAATTATAAAAGCTCACAAAGGTAAAATCAGTGCGTATAACAGACATGACGGAGGTGCTGTTTTTCACTTTACACTTGAAACGGAGGAATGACAATGGCCAATAATCGTTATAAAATATTGATTGTAGAGGATGAAGCCAACATACTCAGTTTTGTTGATACTATCCTTGAAACAGATGATTATCAGGTACTCAAGGCAACAACATGCAGAATGGGTCAGATGATGGTGTCTTCATACTGCCCTGATCTGATCATACTTGATCTTGGCCTTCCTGATTATGATGGCCTTGAACTTATTAAATCCACAAGAAACATATCCGCTATTCCAATCATAGTCCTGTCAGCACGTGCACAGGAGTCAGACAAAGTTTCGGCACTTGATCTCGGCGCAAATGATTATATTACAAAACCATTTGGTACAGCCGAGCTTCGTGCAAGAGTACGTGCAGCTCTGAGAAACAGCCGCCATAGTACTGAAATGGGTGCTATACCCGGAGGGGTATTCGTACTCAACGATCTTAAAATTGATTATGATAAACGTCTTGTTACAGTAGCGGACAAGGAAGTACGTCTGACACAGACAGAATACAATATAGTTTCATTTATGTCCGGATATCCCGGAAAGGTTCTTACATATGCAAATATAATACGTGCCATATGGGGTGGCTCTGACTCAGGAAGTATAAAAAAGCTTCAGGTTAATATGGCTAATATACGAAAGAAATTCGGTTCAAAGCCGGGGGATAACCGTTATATAATAAATGAACTCGGTGTGGGATACAGGATGAATGATGCTGATTAGCTGCATTCAGATATTATGACTTAAAAGGGAGAAACTGATGAAAATAAAAAACAGAATTAATGTAATAATATTTGTATCAGTTTCTCTGATAATAATTTCTGAGTTGCCGCCCATAAAACCCCACAAAAAAATAAGGACTAAACTCTGAAAATGTGATATAATAAAATCATAATGGAGGAGAAAACAATGGCAAACGAAACAAGAAAAAACTATGACGAAAATTTTAAGAGACATATCGTGGAATTATATGAAGCAGGACAAACACGAGCAGAGCTATCAAAGGAATATAATCTGCACACCACATCGGTAAGTAACTGGATAAAGTATTACAAGAACAGC
>CALMUA010000177.1 GCA_937872775.1 uncultured Ruminococcus sp. | reverse complement strand
TACTCCGACAAATCGGGCGGTTTACTCCGACAAATCGGGCGGTTTGCTCCGACAAATCGGGCGGTTTGCTCCGACAAATCGGGCGGTTTGTTTAAAATGTTGAAATCCAAATTTTAGTGTGTTGAAATTTGGAACCGACAACTTTGGCGGTAAAACCGACGAAGTATTGACTTTGTCGGTTTAGTGTGATATACTACTTTTAGGAGGTAGATATATGGCGAATAAAATATCAAAACAAACTATTGAAAAAATTGGAAAAATTGAAAAAGAGCGTAATATGAAAGTATATAAAGCTGATGAATTGCTTCAAAAAGCTCGCTTTACTCTTACAATTACTGAACAGCGTTTAATTCTTTATGCAATTACAAAAATAAAACCAACTGATACTGCATTTACTGAATACGAATTTAATTTGAAAGATTTTTATTCTGTCTGTGGTATTAGCGGAAAAGAAAGCTATACTGAAATAAAAAAACAGTGTATATCTTTAAAATCTAAAGCTTGGTGGATAACTGTTCTTGATGAGAACGGATCTGAATGGGAAAGTGCTGTTACATGGTTTAACACTCTTAGAACAAATAAAAAAAGTGGTAAGATACGCATTAAATTTCATGAAGATATGATGCCTTATCTTTTAGAACTAAGCAAACAATATGGCGAAACCGGTAGTTATTTTACTTCTTATGATTTAAAATACATATTACCAATGAAATCTACATACAGTATTAGGATTTATGAACTTCTTAAAAGCTATCAAAAAAATAATAAATCTTGGTGGTTTAAACTTGATAAACTTAAACACATACTTAATTGTGAAAATTATAAACGTTACCCTGACTTTAGACGATTTGTTTTAGAACCAGCAATTAAAGAAATTAATAAATTTACTGATTTATCTATAGAATATTCCACTGTAAAGGATGGAAATAAAATTGATGAAATTACTTTTATGATGAATGAAAAAGATTATCTTGAAAAAATGAAAGCTAAATCTCTATGCTCTGACGAATTAAATGGATTTAACCTTACTGACAAGGTTTTAGAAGAACTATCAAAACAAAATCAATAATTACTGTGTCATCGTGACACATACAAAAGAGGAATTGTTATGGCAGATAAAATAAATGCAACAGGACAGATACTTCCGGATGTTCGTTATACTAATGATCCTGAGGAACTCAGACTTCTGGAGAAGCCTATCGGCAAATGGGGCCGCATGTGGCAAGACTGGATTGAGTCAACATATCCGGGCGAAGTAGATATTTATGTAATGGCTGCTAAGTGGCAGATCATTCCCCGTCAGATTGATGAAAAAGCTGAAAAACGTTGGTTTGAACTTGATGAGCTTTACCACCGTGACAATCCAAGACCATCTAATGACTTCAATGAAATTTTGCAATGGGAAACAGCTTGTAAACTTTGGGTTGAAAATCTTATTATGAAAGAGATTATATTTGTACGCTATGATGTTGAATTATAAAATAAAAGCAGTCTGCTACCCTCGATAAGTTACAGACTGCTTCATAAAACACAAACCTCGAAAGGTCTGATATTGTAATTATACAGCCTTTCAGACCTTTCGTCAACAACGAAAGGATGAACATAAATGACATTTATTTCAGCATTACTAACCCTTGGATGCTTTATTCTTGTTTTCAAAGCAATTGCCAGGGATACACATTCTGTTCAAAGCAAATCAGCTGATGAGCATTCTGATATTGATTTTATTACAATCTCCACTCAGCTTGACTATATCAATGAGCTGAAGGACAAAATTCAAAATATCGAAAATATGATTACTGAAATTGAGATATGTCAGCCGGAAGAAAGAGCAACGGCAATTAATATTTCAATGCCTACAAATAATGCCGGTATTCAAATTATAGCAAATAACTCATCTGATGATATCTTAGATCTGCTACATAAGGAACGTCAAAGACTTCGCTTCTCTCTTGCTGATGAAATCAAAAATCTTCAGTACCGTTGTAACGGAAACGATAACGGAAGCATTGAAGATTTGAATAGGGAAGTGGCAAAATGAAAGAAATAAAATACTGTGAAAACTGCGGACTAATGATTTCTAAGATAGAAAATTTAGATTATTTTTCACACATAAGCATTAGATATTGCCATGATTGTGCAAAAAAAATAGAGCGAGAAAAAACAGCTGCCAGAGTGGCAGCTCTCCGCAAAAGAAAAAAAAATAAGGATAAGTTTCGTGATGAGCAGCTTGTACTTCTGGAGCAGCAAAATGAATTACTTCAGAAACGTATTATTCAGCTAAGAGAAGAGCTCTCACATTTCTGTAAATAAATGGTTTTCCCCTTTTCGTTACCTTTATCTTGTAAGGGGGGAGGTGTATAAAATCATGCTAGAGCAGATCGAAAATTGCCTTTATGATCTTGTTGCAAATATTTTAGGAATTGCTGCTATGATTGGCG
>CALMUA010000176.1 GCA_937872775.1 uncultured Ruminococcus sp. | reverse complement strand
GACATGGTCAAGACGACTTTCAAAGGATTATGAAATTAAGACTTGTTATGAAGAAGCTATGTGCATTATTTCCAATTTGCATACTCTTTTAAGAAGATTTTAAGCTATGTGGACGGGTTCTAAGAATGGAGAGCTAGCACAAGCATTGCAGATGTATTTTGCCAAGAGCTAAAGTGTGTACGTTTTTTGTTTTTTTAAAATTTTATTTTATAAGAGAATAATTATCCATAATATAGGTAGTTGTTTTCCTATTCTTAAGCGTTTATGCCGCGAAAGCCACTTTACGATGAGAAGTTAATATGATAGGCTTTCAAGCCAGGCGGCAGACCAATTTGGCGGCGCCTGCCGCAACTGACAGACATCATATTAACAGAGGCTCGTCGTCAAGTGGACCGTGGAATAAATGAGACCTTACCCAGAATATTAATACTTTTCGTACTTCTCAATTCTGGACTGTATCATATCATCCACAGCAAGCTGATTTCTAACCATTGACCAGTTTGGTACTGTCTTACCGTTCCAGTTTTTATAAAGCTCGGTAATGCGTAAACAGAGCGCCTTCATTACTACATCCTCGCTTGGGAATGCACTTTTTTAGTTACTTTTCTAAAGCTTGAATTCACTGATTCTATTGCGTTTGTGGTGTACATTACTTTACGAACAGCACTTCCGTAATTAAACAGCTGCTCAACATGATTCCAGTTACTTTCCCATACTCCAACTGCACCAGGATAGTGCTTCCATGCTTCTTTAAAACGCTCAAATTCAGCTTCTGCCGCCTTTAAGCTTGATGCTCCATAAACCTTTTTTCAATGTGCTGTAAACACCTTATAGTCCTTGGTAGGTACATATTTAATGGAATTACGTATCATGCGAACAATACATCTTTGAACAACTACGTCCTTAAATATCGACTTGGCTCCTTCTTCAAGATCTGATACACCATCCATGCTGATGAATAATATATCTTCCACGCCTCGGTTCTTTATTTCATCAAAATCTGCATCCAGCGATGCTTGCCTTCATATACCAAGGATGTCTTTAATGCCGTTAGCGTCATATCCTAAAACAACGTAAACCACACTATTCTTTGTTTCCATGTCTTTTCTAATGTTAACGTAAAGGCAATCCGTAAAAAGAAAAGTATAGAACTTTTTCAGTGGTCTATTCTGCCATTCATTGGCTGTTTCAATTATACGGTTTGTAATTGTTGATATTTACACACTTTATTATACACTCTTTACTTTCACATGCTTTATCCGGATATTGAAGAATTAAAAAAGCTCTTTCAGGATTTGAGGTTAATTTTGAGTTAAAACTATTCTCTATTTCAGCTCTGAAGAATATTAAGATGTCTGTTAAAATATTCTAAAATATCATACAAAATAATTATAAAAATATTGCCATGAATTCTAGCCTTTATAAGGTATTTACGGATTTTTAAGTTGAAAACTCGGATTATAAAATGTATTAATAACGAGCTGAGATATGCACATATAAAAATAGCACTTGAATAATTTTGATTTTTATGGTATATTAAATATAAATAATTGCATTCATAATATATAACATTGAATTACGATGCAAAAATAGAAAGGAATGGTTAAAGCGTGAAATTTAAAAAACTAAAAAAATTTTTGTTAGGGGGATTAATCGGAGCATTTACATTATCACTATGTAATTATATGCCCATTATAGCAGAAGAAGCCTCTAAAGATTTAAGCTACTATATGGCTCTTGATGCGAATAGTGAGGAATATCAAAAATGGAAAGCAGACAATTTGTCTAAAAATATTCAAAGTAGCAAAATGTATACACTTAGAAGTAGTTCAAGTAGTTCAAGTAGTTCAAGTGGAATACAAAATGAATATATTAATGTTATTAGTAATGGTAGTAATTACTCACTTGGAACAATAGGGGGTAATCCTGCATCTCAGACTGATAACAATAAAAAGTTATTGTATGGTTATCCCAATTTTGGAACATCGTATACTACTATAAGAATTGATGAAAAAGACTATAAGTTTTCACCATCATCTGTCACTTATACAGAAAACGTCATAACAGCTTCACAAACTTATGATGATATTATAGTATCACTTCATTTTAGCTTAATATATAATCAATATTCGGGTCGAGAAGATGTAGCTGAGTTTTCATATACAGCAGAAAATATTGGGGCCAACAATCACAATGTTGGTGTGCGAATAATGTTTGATACAATGCTTGGAGGAAATGATCACTCTCCTTTTAGAATTCCTAATATTGGAGATGCGTCATGTGAGACAGACTTAGTAGGAAATAGTATTCCTGAATTTTGGCAATCATTTGACTCTCTTACAACACCTACTGTTATTGCACAAGGTACATTAAAAATTGATGATGCTTCCACTCCTGATAGAGTCCGCTTTACTAACTGGAATATGGCTTCAAAAAACTTTTGGGATTATTCTAGAGCTGAGGGGACAAGTAACGGAGATAGTGCAGTATGCTTGTATTGGAATCCCAAAAGTATGTCTAAAGGAGATACAATATCATGTAAAACCTATTATGGATTAAGTTCATTGCAGCAGGATGGAACGCCACCACTTGCTGTAGCATTAACTGGAGCTACTCGTTTAGAAGTATTACATAATGATTCTCAAACCGATTCGTATGCTCCTAATCCCTTTACTATCACTGCTTATATACAGAATGTTGGAGATGGCCTAGCGAAAAATGTTAAAGCAAAACTTAATATTCCAGACAATATGATGATTGTTGACAGTGAACAAGATGTTGTATTAGGGGATCTATCAGTTAATAGTAAAATGTATCAGGTTTCATGGAAAGTATGGGTTGAACCAAGTACGATAGAAATCATAAAATCATATAGTGTTACTATTTCATCTGATAATACAGATTCAAAAACAATTCAAAGAAATATTAAAATTCCCCCATTACAAGCAAATGGACCGTTAAAGCTTTATTTAAAAAAGGGTATAATGGATGACTCCTCTACACTACAAAATTTGGACTTTAAGATAGAAAATAGTAGTGATAATTCGTTAAATATAAATAATTATGTATCAAGATATTATTTTGTTGATGAATCACCTGAATCAGATAAGATAACTGATCTTTATTACTGTGGGAACTCATCAACAAATAATGTTCCAGTAGAAATTACATATCATAAGATACCAGCTCCATATAAAAATCAAGCAAATGCCTATTTAGAATTTGATTTTTCAGAGGCAGATGTAATTATTAATAGTAATGATTATTTAAGAGTATTGACCGGAATACATACTAGTGGATGGGATACAATAATTACCTCTAATGATTTTTCTGCTATCGATAATAGCTATAATGGTGAAACAGGTTTTGTTTTATGGACTAAAATGCCTATTTATGACAAAAGTAACTTTAATAAAATATGGGGAGCCGAACCGAAAGATGGTTATGAAAACGCGGTTCCTAATTTAGATATTTCATGTATTGCCCATACTTTAGATAAAAATAATATAGTTGATATGGTTATAAATATAAAAAATAATTCTTGTGTTCCAATTGAATTATCTAAATCACTGTTATCGTATTATTATATGAATGATAATGATTGTAATCAAATGGTCAATGTTAATTATGTTGGGGGAAAAATAAATGGAAAATGGATATCAATTACTGATAAATTAAGTGCAGAATGTGATTTGCTTGAAACAAAAAAAGACAGAGCAAACTCAGTAATGCAATTAGAATTTGATGAATCTTCAGGAATATTGTGCTATAATGAAAGTGTAGATATTCATTTACAGATGTATAATGAAAATTGGTCACAGGAAATATTTGATTTATCAAATGATTATTCTTATTATGGAATAACAGATAGTAATCATATTGCAAATAACATAATATATTGTGCTACCTATTTAAACAACACAGGAAACTATGCTAAATATGAATATGGAGAACCTATTGGAAATTATAAGCCAACATTTTCAGCGTTTAAATTAGGCGAAGGTGACGAGGATGGTAATACACTTGAAGATTATAATATTTTTATAAATAAATTTTCTTCAGATCTTAATGGCATACTATATAATAAATACTCTTTGGGAGAAAATATAACAAATAAACTTACCTTTACAAATGATAATTTATACTCTATCTTAGGTTCTGATATTGCATATATCAGTGGACATGGTTCAAGAGGCGGAGCAATTCCGATTTATGCAAATGGAATAAGACCTGATTATTCTTTTGAAAATGATCAACAGGCGAATACTGAATGTGAAAAGCTTTATAGCCAACTATTAACGACAGATGCAAATATAAAAACTGATTATCAAAACTTTGGATTGTTTGATTCAGAATATTTTTATGATAACAGTTATAATAAATATTATCATAAATCATCATTTGATTCAAATGATATATTTAGTTTAAATATGAAAGATCATAAAAATGACAATATTACAGAAAATCTACAATGGATAATAACGGCGGCTTGTAGCCAGATTAATGAACGCAATGCTGAAAATTATGGTAGTGAGTATCCTCAAAGTTCTAGCAGCCAGCGATGGGTTGATGTTTTAAAAAATAATAAGAAATTAAAAGGAGTTTTGGGATATTGGGGAAGAGGGCCATCTGCTAATGATGTAAATCCAGATAATGAGATAATTAAAGAATTTCTTAGACTTTCTACTCCACTTGACGATAATGGTTATGGAATATATAATATATATGATGCTTGGATAGTAGCAAATGAATACTTTAAGATTGATAATTTTATAAAAGGTACTTCTCCTTGTGGCCTGTTAGTTAAAGACCAATATGATAAAGATTGTTTATATAATTCACTAATAAGTAATGAACCAGTCAATTTTGACAAAATATACAGGTATACAGCTGAAAGTAAAGGTAAGATCTTTATTGATCATGAGAAGCAGGTAGTTTTTGATAATGCTGTAAAATCAATCAGTACATATTATAATATGACAATTGAAGAAACTGAAGAAATATTAGATGATAATTATGTTGAGATTGATAGGACTACCTATAATGATGATGGAGAATATATTAATGAAGAAGTAGTGGAATATTTATTTGAGATGAATAATTCTCTACCACAATTACAATTGTATGCAGTACAGTCATGTGCAAAAAATAGTGATTCATCTGTCATTCTTCGTTACAATCCGAATACTGATACAGTGGAGGAATTTTAATGCGTTATTATAGCTTTTTTTATAAAGTTAAAGTTCTTAAAATTATTGTATTAACAATAACTATTTTAGGAGTTACATTATTCATGAAAACTATGTCTGAACAAACTTGTTATGAATATGTTGGGGATTTATGTTATGAATGTGATGGAATTGGTCAGCTAAATGAATATATTAGTTATAATATGTTGAGTTCTAAATTAAAAAAGTATATAAAAAAAGAGGATCTTAAATTTTCATCAGATAAAGAAATATGGGAATTTTCTCAGAAAATTCAGCAAATTGATTATGAATATAACTCTGATCGTAAGGGAGTTTATTCAACAAATTCTCTTAAATACAATCCATTCTGGAAACAGATTGAAATAGACAACAAATATTATAACATAACTTTTGTTATAGTATTTGCACCAAGAATATTTCCTTTAAACCCTAAGATAGCAGATTGGAATGTGTCTATATGGGAAATTCCAGATGTACAGAAGTAAAACAGTTTATTTGATGTCAATAAAATAGTAAGATTTGTTTAGTATATAGAAATATTCACCAGCTAAAATTTCGTGTAAAAGTTCCAATCAAACAACTCAGTATTTGTTATTCGAACATAATTAGGGCATATCCTCGTAATTACAAAGTTCCCGAAAATAACCCCGTAGTATGCGCGCCGCAGGTGTGAATGCTGCGGGGTTTTTCGTAAGCGCTAAATAGGTTCTTTCCAATCTCAGTTGCTATTATCACGTAAAAGTTCATGCATTAATACTTTCGTTTTTAACATTTCAAAACTATTTCTGCCATACATAATTCTGGCTTTTTCCAGGGAGTGTGATTCTAAATGCAAGAATATATCAATATGTTATCACCAAATTTGAAATTTTTACAGATGGAAAGTGATTCTAAGACAATCACTATGGATGCAGAATCTACTGTAAAAGAATTGAAATGTCCGTACTGTGGTACAATATCGAGTAAATGTCATTCAAAATATAAAAAGACTTTTAACGATTTACCTATGTCAGGAAGGCTCGTGACTATTCGTGTTCAAAACAGAAAAATGTTTTGTGAGAATCCGGAATGTAGCCATAAAACATTCAGCGAAAGCTTTGATTTTGTTGAAAGAAAAGCTAAGAAAACAAATCGATTAGTTCAATATATTATTGAAACGTCAACAACTATGAGTTCCTTAAATGCTCAAAGGTTACTCAGAAATAACGGTGTTAAGGTCGGGAAGAGTACGATATGTACATTCCTGAAAAAAAATATTAAGTGAAAACAAGTTAACTGTATCGGAGATTGGTATAGATGATTTTGCTCTGAAGAAAAGACATAAATACGGAACAGTGATGGTAAATCAAAAATCCAGACGCATTATTTCGATGATTGATTCCAGAGATATTGGCTTAGTTTCACAGTGGCTAAAGACATTTCCAAATCTTACAGTTGTAACGAGAGACGGATCTCCTATGTACAAGCTAGCAATTGAACTGGCAAATCCCAATATAGTACAGATCAGCGATAGATTTCACTTGATAAAAGGATTATCAGAATCAATTGTTTCTATTCTAAGACGGATTCTTTCAAGAGTTATTATTCTTGAGAAAATTATTGATTCAAGTAGTAAAAAGTCTTTGAAAAAACGTTTTGATCTTACACGAACTGATATTCAATCCGGATTGTCAATGCACGTAGCTTGTGAAAAAAATAAAATCAGCTATAATACAATGAAAAAATTAATCGCTTTGAACGAATATGAGTTGATTGACTATTTTACAGACAAAGGAAAAGAAAATAGATTAATAAAACTCGATGAGAAAAATAATATTGTGAAAAAAGCGAAAGAACTTTATGACTTAGGATTTTCTATAGCTAAAATAAGTCGTGAGATGGAACTTGATTCAAGGACAGTAAAAAAATATGTTCAGACAGACTTCAACTTTACTATTGAAAATACATCAAGAGAAAGTGTGTCTTCTTGTTCTCATTACAATTCAAAGATCGTTGAGTTAATTAAATTAGGAAAAAAGACAAAGGATATTTACAAGGAAATCGTTTCTCTTGGATATGAAAACAGCTATTCGATGCTCAAGTATTACGTTAATAAGATTACAAAATCAGGCGAGATAACAGCGGATTTATCAATAAAACGGAAACATATTATATCATTGCTATTTACTGACGTTGGTCATTTAAAAGGTATTACGCGTGGTTTGTTAATGAAACTTTATAAATTGCATCCGGAAGTAAAAACGCTTCTCGAATTAATGTATGAATTCAAGGGAATTCTTTTAAGAACGCGTACTGAAAAAGCTTTAGATGCATGGCTTTTACAAGCTGAGAAGTACGGATATGATGAAATAAATAGCTTTATTAAAGGTGTTAGAAACGATTATCCGGCAGTCGTAAACAGCTTAAAATACAAATTAAGCAATGGTATCTTAGAGGCTTCCGTCAATAAAATTAAGGATATTAAGAAAATAATGCATGGCCGTTGCAGCTTTGAATTGCTAAAATCGAAATCATTATTACTTGAGTCCTGGAGGTGAAATCAACTAACTCAGGAAAGAGTCACAATAATGACTCACTTACCAATGCTGGTCTGTAACATATATATTACAGATATGATTTAATAGTAGAGAAAGTCATGTCAATTAGTTTTTTATTTCTTGACATTTATTCATTCAATTGTTATAATTGAACTATATGTATACTGCTTTTTCATCATTTACAGGCAGTAAAAAATTTAATTAAGAGGTGAACAAGTTTGGCAATTAAATTTGGCAATAATCGTGACAATACTACTGATAGTGCAGCTACACCGGTACCATCAGCTGCTTCAAAACAACCAGTACCACAAATATCAGCAGGTTCATCAAATTTCATCAGATATGTAGGCTATAATGATCAAAAATCATTTGAAAGAACGCTTATTGATTTATATGCCAAAACCAAATCAGACGGAGTATTTATTGATAAAACAATTCCCAATCCGTCAAATCCTGAAGTTTCAAAATTATCTTCTATTGCTGATGTGTCACAGGAACTGAACGAAGCTTCAATCACTGGTATTCTCCAAAAACTTCAGTTGTCAAGACTGCTTGAACTCAATAAGATAGGCAGTGGAAAAACGCCTGCACAGGTTTCATCAATAATATGCGGTATTCTTGATGATATAAGAAGTACAGCTTCATCAGCAAATGCTGTAAAAAATATATTTCTTAAGTTTTTATGCTGGTTTATAAGATATTCAACGTACAGGCTTACAAATATACTTTATATAGGTGAAATTTCGAAATCAGAAATTTACTGGTTGTATATACTCAGTAAAATGGGTTGTACAGTCACATATGTAAATTATACAAGTGATTCAAACTATCTTTCTGTTGATCCTTCCTCAAAATATTCATCACTTGTTCAGGGAAGTATATTTGTTCCTCTGAACATAGAATTCGGCAAGATCAATATTGCAGCACTTACACAGGCTGCAAAAGTAAATGAAATAATAAGCCGTCCGGCACAGACAATGATAAAATATCTTCAGACAACACATGAAACAATGGAAAAAGAACTCCTGACAACATTTGAAGAAAGAAAAACAAGACTACTATGCACAGATACAACTATTCCGATATATTTCATGGCATACATAGGCTTTGATGATGAAATCCTTTATAAAAATATGCTCTTTACCATCAAAGATGAATTTCCGAAAAAAAATAAACCGCTGATATTTTTACAGGAATTAAAAAAACCAACATATACAGAAGCATCTGACTATTATTCAATCCAGAAAACAAATGATATGACTATGATAAATCTCTTTGCCGCAAAAATTTCTATCAAAGACAGAAATGACAGAACATTACTTGCACAAAAAGCATTTATTGATGCCATTAATTCGTTTAATACAAATAACCTCTACAATACAGCTGTACAGCTTCTTGTATGGATTAAAAAGTTCACTTCAGGAGTTGATTTTTTCAACAGTGACCTTCCTGCAATAATGTACTACGGATTAGCAGGCCCTATAGAAATCACATTTTTAAATATAATGTCACAGATAGGCATTGATGTTTTGTATTTTTCTCCTAACAAATCTGTTATTAATATTTTGAATTCATCAGATATTAAAAATCTTCAGATAATAGAACGGCCGAATTCTGCTGTAGCTATGCCATTCCCGGATAAATTTATAAAAACTAAAATGGCCACTACAGCATACAATGCTGAAAGATCCCTTGATAATATTCTTTATAACGACACCACGATGTTCAGGGATTATCAATTCCGTATGTCTCAGAATCAGACGCTTAAAACAACATATGAAGAACTTGGCCTGATGTGGCATCAGGAAGCGATGTTCCGTACCGGATTCGATAAAAAGGATAACTACGTCATTATTCCGAATCTTTTCGCTAAAATAAACGGTATAAACAAAGGTGATGTACCTGCGTATTATAAAGAAATAGCACTCAGGCTATCTCCTCATTCTGTATACTACAGCAAAATACCTTTCTATAAACCGATAATGTCAAACGATAACTACACTTCTTTTTATTCTGGAATGAAAATTGATATAGAAAAACTAAGACGTTCTAAATTTAACAAATATGATTATATGAATGACGATATACAGTCACTGATATTTCATAAAATGCAGGAAGTCATAGACAGCGGATTTATTGACGTTCCGCCAGGAGATATTGTACCTCTGGTAATAAAGACTGGTCTTAACATACCAAATGCTCTCCTGCAAATGCTTCAGAGCTTTGACTTTACCAAGGATATTCCTAAAATCGTAATAGTGTCTTCAGCAAAACAGACATTTGCTGTTTTTGAATGCATACTTCTTGTGCTATTTAATCTTATAGGCTTTGATATTATTGTTTACACTCCTACAGGATACAAAAATCTTGATTCATTTATCAGACCTGAAGCGTTTGAAGTATTTGTTATGAGTGAATTCAAGTATGATTTTTCACCACAGTCACTGAGAATACCAAAAGAAATACCTCAGGAAAAAGATTCGTTTTTGGGAAGATTATTCAAGGGAAAGGGCAAATAAAACAATCCTTTGATATAGTGGTTCGCATACATCAGCCGAAATAATGCGGACTGAAAAAATTACTTTTACGGCTGAGAAATGGAGAAATAAAATGGCATTAAAATTTACACCAAGTAATGAAAATGAGCAGGACGCAATGACAACACCTACAGTTGACGTCATGCCTGCACCAAGCATTGTGACAGATCCTAGGCCTGAATTCAATATAGCTGTTACTAAAAATGAACTTGAACAGCAGATACTTAACAGCGATGAAATTGACAAACTTACATCACAGATTGATGTTAACAGCCCTAATTCCATAGTTACATTCGGTGGTCCTGTTGCTGAAGAAATTTCAAAAGCCTCAGATCAGGTTCTTAACTCAATGAATATTAATCAGATAAATGATTCTGGTAAATTGCTGCAAAATCTTGCAGCTGTAATGAATCAGTTTGACGGAAAAGAACTTTCAGACGAAAAAGGTCTGAAGAAATTCTTCTCAAATGCCAAGAGAGAACTGGAACAGATACTCGGGAAATATAAAACCATGGGTGATGCCATTGACAAGATATATGTACAGCTCAAGGGCTATGAAAAAGAAATCAGTGAATCAAACGTAAAGCTTGAAACAATGTTCAATGCAAACATAAACTACTATCAGGAGCTTCTCAAATATATTCTCGCAGGCGAACAGGGCGTAAAAGAACTTGATGAATATATTGCAGATTTCCAGAAAAAATGTGATGCAGATCCTGAAAACGGAAAACTCAGAATGGATCTTAACAACCTTGTCCAGGTAAGAGAAATTCTTGACCAGCGTGTAATGGATCTTCGTATTGCAGAAAATGTTGCCATGCAGACAATTCCTATGCTCAAAACTATGCAGTTTTCAAACCTCAATCTTATCCGTAAGATAAACTCATCATTTATTATTACAATGCCAGTATTCAAACAGTCACTTGCACAGGCAGTTATGCTTAAAAGACAGCGTGTACAGGCAGACGCAATGAAAGCACTTGATGAAAAAACAAACGAGATGCTTCTTAAAAATGCTGAAAATACTGTATTCCAGTCAAAGATGACAGCTCAGCTTGCATCCGGCAGTTCAATTCAGATTGAAACACTTGAAAAAACATGGAATACCATTGTAACAGGTATTGAAGAAACAAAGAATATCCAGGAGCAGGCAAGATTAAAACGTATCGAAGATACAAAGAAACTTGAAGTTCTCAAACAAGATTTCAAAAACAAGATTCATACTCTTTAATATTAATATTAAAGGCAGTCTTAACTTGATTTACAACGTTAAGGCTGCCTTTTTTCTGTATAAAAATGCATTTAAGGGATAAAAAAATCTTTTAAGAGATAAAGTATTGTCTTTTCCCCTATAAAAATATATAATAAAAAATACCAAATCAGATCGGAAGA
>CALMUA010000175.1 GCA_937872775.1 uncultured Ruminococcus sp. | reverse complement strand
ACACGAGATTCGCTTATGGCGTTGAATGTACCTAAATGTCACTTTTATGTGGTTATTATGTGAAATATGATATACTTGTGATATTAGTATTGCAATGTGTATAAAAGATATGTTATGATAAATAAAAGTAAATAATAAAAGGAAGGATAAAAATTGCTTAAATTTTTTGAATGGTTTATCTCAATTCTACCAAAGCCGCTACAGAGGCTTTATCACAAATATGAAGATATCTGTCTTTATGTTTATTTTGGTGCACTTACAACATTCTTGTCCATCATATCTCAGTATTCAGCATCATTTGCTATGACTAAATGTGGTTATGATATAAAAGACTTTGTTCCTAATGCCTTATGTACAACATTCTCATGGATAGTAGCGGTAACATTTGCATTTTTCACAAATAAAACCTATGTGTTTAAAAGCAAGACTTCTACAAAGGCTGAGTTTTTCAGACAAGCCGGATCATTTTACGGAGCACGTGTTGTTACATATTTTCTTGAATTAGGTATCATGCTTTTGTTTGTTTCAATACTGGATTGGAATCCGTACCTAGTAAAATTCTTTGCTCAGTTCCTAATTCTCCTGGCCAACTATGTATTCAGCAAGCTTGTTGTATTCCGCAAGCCAACAGAAGAAACAGGTTCTCCCGCGGAGAAATAAAAAATATTTTATTTTACAGACTGTCATTATTTACTGACAGTCTGTTATTTGTTTTATGACAATATTTTATTGTGAAAACAGTATTTCCTTGACATTACATAAATAACTAGGGTATAATTATTCTATAATTATAATACAAAAAGAAAAGGTAGCGGATTTTATGAATTTTTCAGAATCAGTACAATATCTCGCGGATGCTGAGAAGTATGGTATATCACCTGGACTGGATAATATTTCCAGACTGTGTAAAGAGCTTTCAGACCCGCAGGATAAGCTAAAAATTATTCACATTGCCGGAACTAACGGTAAAGGTTCTGTGGGAGCATTTTTGGACAGTATACTAAATGAAGCGGGATATAAAACAGGTCGCTATGTTTCACCCGCTGTAATGAATTATCTTGAAAAAATGCAGATAAATAGAAATAATATAAGTGAAAATGAATTCAGTAAATATATATCAATGGTAAAGGATGCTGTTGACAACATTATAAAAAAAGGATATCCTCACCCTTCAGTTTTTGAAATTGAAACTGCTGCTGCTTTTTGTTATTTTGCAGATATGAATTGTAATTTTGTTCTGCTTGAGGTGGGTATGGGCGGAAGATCAGATGCAACTAACATTATAAAAAGCAGCATACTTTCTGTTATAACGTCAATAAGTCTTGAACATACAGCATTTCTTGGCAGTACTGTTGAACAGATAGCATATGAAAAATCCGGAATAATAAAAGAGAACGGGCATGTTGTTACGATAACACAAAATCCTAAAGTAACAGAACTGCTTCTTAAAATATGTAAAGAAAAATCAGCAGACTTAACTATTTCTAAAATATATAACATTGAAAACTATGTGTATTCAGATGGTGTACAGACTTTCGACTATAAGGATTACCATGATATAAAGCTTACAATGCTCGGAAAATTTCAGATTGAAAATGCAGTACTGTCAATTGACGCATGTCATATATTAAATACACTGGGTTACACAATATCAAGAGAAAATATTTATAACGGTCTGTATAATGCCAAATGGCCCGGACGATTTGAAATAATAAAAACAGGCAAACCAATGTTTATCATTGATGGTGCACACAATGAGGCTGCTGCATCAAGACTTCGTGAAACAATTGATATTTATTTCAGTGATAAAAAAATTGTATATATAATCGGAAGCTTCAAAGATAAAAATTATGCTGATACTGTAAAGCTGACTTGCAAAAGAGCTACAAAAATATATGCTATCACACCAGAAAACAAACGTGGACTTAATGCGCAGGTACTTGCTGACGTAATCCGACCGCACAATTCAAATGTAACTGTTTCACATAATATCATGGAAGCTGTTGAAAACAGTCTAAGTGAAAAATGTGATATAATAATTGCTTTCGGTTCACTGTCATTTTTAAGCAAAATCAAACAATACATAAACGGAGAAACCAATAATGGACTTCAGATTTGAGCTTATACTCAGCAATGAGCTTTTTAAGAAATCACTTTGTAAAATAAACATTGCAGAGAAAAAAAGAATTTTCTGTCGGCATGACATTGAACATTTTATTGACACTGCACGTATAGGATACATTCTCATACTTGAAAATAAACTGAATATTTCAAAAGACATTATTTATGCAGCTGCACTTCTGCATGATATCGGAAGATCTGAAGAATACCACAGCGGTACGCCTCATGATAAGGCAAGCGCAGAAATAGCACAAATAATTTTAAGTGAATGCGGTTATACTTCAGATGAACAGAAACATATTACAACAGCAATACTGCAGCATAGAACATCATCAGATTCATATGAACTTTCTACACTAGGAGGTATCCTGTACAGAGCAGATAAGCTTTCACGTGTTTGCTGCACATGCAGTTCATATAATGAATGCAACTGGGATAATGACAAAAAAAACAACACACTAAAATATTAATCAGACTGGTTTAATGAGGTATATTCAATGCTTATAGGAGATAAAAATTTCAAAGATCACACATATATAATGGGAATACTCAATGTGACTCCCGACTCTTTTTCTGACGGAGGAAAATACAACTGCATTGATAATGCGCTTAAACGTGCAGAAGAAATGATATCCGAAGGCGCCGATGTAATCGACGTAGGCGGTGAATCAGCACGTCCCGGTTATACAAAAATATCAGACGATGAAGAAGCAGAACGGATAGCACCTATAATAGAAAAAATTAAAAATAATTTTGATATACCTGTTTCAGCAGACACATATAAAAGCAATGTAGCCAAAGCAGCTATCAGTGCAGGAGCAGACCTTATAAACGATATATGGGGCTTTCAGTATGACAACAATATGGCATCTGTGTTAAAAGAAAATAACATCTCTGCCTGCATAATGCATAACCGTAAAAACACAGATTACACCTGCTTTATTGATGATGTAATATCTGATCTGAAAAAGAGTATAACAATCGCTGACGATGCCGGAATACAGCGTGATAAACTCATTATTGATCCCGGAATAGGATTTGCAAAAAATCTTGACCAGAATCTTGAACTTATAAACAGGCTAGATATTTTTGATGTACTAGGTCTGCCTGTTCTGCTTGGAACATCACGTAAATCGGTAATCGGTCTCTCACTTGATCTACCTGTAGCACAGCGTCTGGAAGGTACTATAGTAACAACCGTTATTGCAGTGCAGAAAAAGTGTCTTTTTGTACGTGTTCATGATATAAAGGAAAATAAAAGAGCAATATTGATGACTGAAAAAATAATTGGAAGAAGCTGATTCAGATGGACGTTGTATCAATAAAAAATTTAGAAATATTCTCAAATCACGGTGTTCTCAAAGAAGAAAATATTCTGGGTCAGAAATTTCTTATCTCTGTTGAAATATCACTGAGTACCAGAAATGCCGGAAATACCGACAATATCGAGCTTTCAGTAAATTATGCTGACGTATGCCATACAATTAAAAATATAATGGAGAAGAACACATTCAAGCTCATTGAAACTGCTGCCGAAAAAATATCAGAGACAGTGCTTCTTAAATTCAGCAACGCCGTAAAAATTAAAACAGAGATAAAAAAACCATGGGCTCCTATCATGCTTCCCCTTGAACATGTCAGCGTAAGTGTTGAGCGCTCATGGCATACTGTTTATCTTTCACTGGGATCAAACATTGGTGACACAAATAAATTTCTTACTTATGGAATAAGCCTCATTAATGAGAACAGGCTTTGCAGTGTAACAAAAAAATCAGATTTTATTATTACAAAACCTGTAGGGTATACAGACCAGGATGATTTTCTTAATTGCTGCATAGAAATAAAAACACTCATGACACCTCATGAACTTTTATCATTTATTAATTCTGTTGAAGCAAAACAAAAAAGAGAGCGTAAAATACACTGGGGACCAAGAACTCTTGATATTGACATAATACTCTATGATAATGAAATAATCTGTGATGACATACTTACCATTCCCCATTCTGAAATGGCAAACCGTGAATTTGTATTAAAGCCGCTCTGTCAGATAGCACCTTATGCCTTAAATCCTGTATTAAATATGGCGGTATGTGAACTTTATAAATCCCTGCCGTCTTTGTGTGAAGAAATATGAATATAATTGCTGCAGTAGATTCCTCATGGGGAATCGGTAAAAACAATCAGTTGCTTTTTAATGTTTCACAGGATAAAAAATATTTCAGAGAAATGACAACTGGCAAAACAATAATTATGGGACGTAAAACATTTGAGTCACTCCCCTGTGGTCCTCTTCCTGGCAGAGATAATATTGTGCTGAGTCACAGCAGTGATTTTGATAATTCATCAGAAATAACTGTATGCCACTCATTTGAAGAAATAAAAAATATTATAAAATATATTGATCCAGATGATATTTTTGTTATAGGAGGCGAAGAAATATACAAACTTTTTATTTCCTTGTGTGATACAGCCTATATAACAAAAATCTCCTCATTTTTTCCGGCAGATAAACATATGATCAACTTGGATGAAAACAATGAGTGGAAACGCATAAGCTGTTCTGAGTGTTATTATTTTAATAATACAGCTTTCAGGTTTGCAGTATATAAAAGAAATAATATTTAATTACATTAAGCCCCGTGGTTCAGGACTTTTCCATTGTCCTTAACCACGGGGCTGATATTTTTCATGTCTACCCACATAATACAAAGTGCTTGTGTTAACGATTTTTATTTTGTAAGATGAATAAACCACATATCACCAAGCATATTCTGTTACTGAGGTGATATAAAATGTATAAATCCGCAAAACTTCGGATAAAACCACTTATTATAAGTCTTCTGATAAGCCTTGTAACAGGATTTCTGTCCGGAATATTTATAAAGGATTCATCAAATTTTTATGAAACAATAAACAAGCCCCTTCTTGCTCCGCCTGGGGCTGTATTTCCGGTGGTATGGAGTATTTTGTTTGCGCTTATGGGTATTTCGTCCTATATTATCTTTATTTCCAACTCGCCGAAAAAGAAACAGGCAATGATGGTATATTTTATACAGCTTATTGTAAATTTCACATGGCCGATTATTTTCTTTAATGAACGTCTTTTTCTGTTGTCATTTTTATGGATTTTATTGCTGTGGGTTCTGATATTTATTATGATAATTCTGTTCCGTAGAATAAATAAAACTGCCGGAAAACTTCAGATACCATATTTTTTGTGGGTAACTTTTGCAGCTTATCTCAATTTTATGACATTCATTCTTAACAGGTAATCAGATCTCAGTAAATACATAAGAATAATATCATAAGTGCTGCTAAAAAGATAAGATTAATAATTGTAAATACCAGAAGATATTTTTTTATATCCGAGTTCTTACTTGCTACATAAAATTTATAGGATATCAGACTTGCCAGTGATGCAACCAGTGTTCCGAGCCCTCCGGCATTAACACCGATAAGCAGTTCATCAGCATGTTGAGTAAAGCCTGAAAGCATAATAGAAGCAGGTACATTGCTTATTACCTGACTTGCAATAACACCAAGCATAAATTCCCTTCCATCTATAAACTCAGAAACCTTGTCTTTAATTATTTCAACACGGCTTAAATTCCCCACGAAAACAAAAAAAGCGATAAATGTAAGAAGCAGATTATAGTCAACCTTTTTAAGCAGTTTTCTGTCAGTTATCAGGCATACAGCAATTACCGCACAAAAACATATAATAATATTAACTAACCTCAGAACAGTAATTATGCATACAATAAACAGTGCTATGTATAAAAAGAAATTTTTTTTATTTTCAATTCCTGATGCTGATTTGTTTTCTGTACACACTTTTTCATTTTTTATTATTATAAACACAGTAATATTTACTAACACAAGACTTAATAATCCGAACGGCAGCAATGTCATGATAAAATGTCCGGGATTCATTTTATAGAATGAATACAAATGCAGATTCTGAGGATTTCCAAAAGGCATCATCATACTTCCCAGATTTGCTGCCACAGTTTCCATTGCAATAAGAGGTATAAGAATCCCACGGTGATTTTCTGAGAACAGACTTATTGTAAGCGGAACAAGGGTAATAAGAGCGACATCGTTTGTAATAAGCATCGCACTGAAAAAAGTAATATTGACAAGCATAACAGCAACTCCTCTGCTGCTGTCCGATATTTTGAGCATTTTTGATGAAATAATATCAAAAAGATGCGTCTTCATAAGTCCGGCAACAACAAGCATAAGACAAAATAATAATATTATTACAGAATAATTTATGTACGACAGATATTCTTTATCCGGTGTTATAAAAAACATTGATATTATTGCCGCAATCCCTGCAATAGTAAATACAGGTTCTTTTTTAACAAATTTTCTTACAGCATTCATATTTATTTCTCCCTTTATTAATATTCAATATTACAAAATGCTTTTTAATTATAGCACCATGCGGCACAAAACACAATCATAGAACAATAAAAAACAAACAAGCCATATCATAATCTTCAGAATGAAGAATGATATGGCTTGTTTCATTGTTATCATTAAGCAAAAACAAGAATACGAAAATCCCTGAAATTTTTTAATAGGACACATATTTATGATGTTTTATTATTCGGCGTTACAGCAAATCAGCAATATCCATTATAAGGTGTTCGGATTTTTCCCATCCCAGACATGGGTCTGTAATTGATTTTCCGTAAATTCCTTCACCTATTTTCTGTGCGCCGTCTTCAATATAGCTCTCGATCATTAATCCCTTTACTATATTTTTTATGTCATCAGAATGTCTGCAGCTGTGCATCACTTCCTTGCATATACGGACTTGTTCAAGCGGTTTCTTTCCTGAGTTTGCATGATTTACATCTACTATAAGAGACATGTTATCAAGGTTTCGTTTCTTATATAATTCAAAGAGAACCTGCATATCTTCATAGTGATAATTTGCATGTGATACACCGTACTTGTCAACGCTACCTCTTAATATTGCATGGGCAAGAGGATTTCCGGAAGATGTAACGTCCCATCCGCGGTATATAAATGTATGCTGGATCTGTGCAGCTTTGATTGAATTAAGCATAACATTCAGATCACCGCTTGTAGGATTTTTCATCCCTACAGGTATATCCATGGCGCTGGCTACTAGTCTATGCTGCTGATCCTCAACAGAACGTGCACCTATTGCAATATATGCGAGCAAATCTGAAAGATATCTTGTATTTTCAGGATAAAGCATTTCATCAGCACATGTAAGTCCTGATTCAGCCATTGCTTTTGTATGTAGTTTTCTTACAGATATAATTCCCTCAAGAAGATCTTCATGTTTGGATGGGTCTGGCTGATGTACCATTCCCATATAACCCTCACCTGTTGTTCTAGGCTTGTTAGTATATATTCTTGGGATAATTATTATTTTGTCTTTGACCTTTTCCTGAACCTCTGCAAGTCTTGTTACATAATCAAGCACAGAGTCCTCATTATCTGCTGAGCAAGGTCCTATTATAAGCAAAAATCTGTCGGACTTTCCTGTAAAGACATCTTTGATCTCTTCATCTCTTTGCTTTTTTAATGATTTTAATTGATCAGATAAAGGAAACTGTTCTTTAATCTCCTTTGGCACTGGCAGTTTTCTGCTGAATTCTATTCCCATTGCTCCAAACACTCCTTATAAATTATTTATAACATGCTATCTTATTATAGATCATTATAAATATCCGTTTGTCCCACTTTTATACAGCAAAAGTGTGTGCGTTGATTATTATTATAAAATAGCACTATTATGATTACAGGATATCCTGCTCACACTTAAATATGTCAGAATCTTTCCTAAAATATATTATACACCAAAACTAAAGTAAATTCCAGCTTTTTGACGTGTTTTTTTGCATCAGGCCAAAATTTGCTTTAATTTCACTAGTTTAAAGTGTTAAATTAAGTTCAGATTTATATAGTTTAACAATTTAAAGTGATAAATATATAAAATAAATTACATTATATTGCCTTGTCGCATTTAATCAATTACTGCATAAAATATAATAAGCATTTATATATGCAATTATTTATCAAAGGTGCAGACTTGCTCCTGCCGTGACCTGCCTTTGACAAAGCATATTTTAAAGGCTTTTTATATATAAATAATGCATCGTTTGCTTTAGTTTAATACAAAACAAACGATGCATTATTATTTTATTTTTATTATTGAGCCTTAAGAAAGCGGGTTTATTATAATGCCTGAATTATTTTGCAAAGCTTTCCCAGTGGACCTGCACCTTCCGATACGTATTTTATGGAAATTTACATTCATGTATTGCATCTATGGCATTTTCCGGGCTTGCTTTTGATTTATTAATCAGCTTCACACATTTAGCATATTACGTTCTTAGTATTTAATAATATATTATTCATTAAAAAGTCCAAAAAAAGTTATTACATTTTGTGATTACAGATCGGAAGAGCGTCGTGTAGGGAAAGAG
>CALMUA010000174.1 GCA_937872775.1 uncultured Ruminococcus sp. | reverse complement strand
ATTTCATTTTCTATGCACCTGCTCGCATATGTAGCAAAACGGCTTCCCTTATCGCAGTCAAACGTAGATACTGCCTTGATAAGTCCTACTGTCCCTATTGATATAAGCTCTTCCTGTTCTTTTGACTTTGAATAATATTTTTTTATAATATGTGCAACCAGACGAAGGTTATGCTCAATAAGGCAGTTTCTTGCCGAATGATCATTTTTTTCTTTCATAAGATAAAAACATTTTTCTTCATCAGCTTTGGACAGTGGCTTCGGAAATATTCCTGTGCTGTCAACATGAAGCGCAAAGAAAAGAAGATTTCTTACTGCTGTCAGTATTAATTCGTTAAGCATAACAATCACCCTTTTATTTTTATACTTTAACTATTAATATGTTTTCAAGGGAAAATGTAGTACATACAACGGATAATGAATTAATATATGTATTTATCAAGTTGCTTAAGTTATTTTACAATGCTATAATATTAATAAAAAAATGTATTTATCTGTAACTATAATTTATAATTACGGTCTATATATACAGAAGCGCTTTTAAATATTTGCATAAAGGAGGAAAGCACATGGAGGATCAGGAAATAATAATCCTTTACAGATCGCGTTCAGAAACTGCAATTTCTGAGACAGATAAAAAGTACGGACATTACTGCTATACAATTGCATACAACATTCTTTATGATCGTGGTGAATCCAGTGAATGCGTCAATGATACATATTTCAAGCTGTGGAAAACCATTCCCCCAAAAATTCCGGATATACTTCAGGCGTTTATCGGGAAAATAACAAGAAATACCGCGCTTAATACATATGAAAAAAAGAAAACGAAAAAAAGAGGCTCAGGTGAGATCGAGCTTGCACTATCAGAGCTGCAGGAATGTGTTGATATGGAGAGCGATGTTGAAGTTCAGAGCAACAAAAAAGAGCTTGAAAATGCAATATCAGATTTTCTCCAAGGACTTGAAAAACAAAAACGTATAATATTTGTTCTGAGATACTGGTACATAATGCCTGTAAAACAAATAGCACATAAACAAGACATAAGTGAAGCTAATGTAAAGGTAATTCTTTTCCGCATACGATCAGAGCTGAAAGAATACCTGCAGGAAAGAAATTTATTCTGAAAGCAGGGGTAGAATATGAAAAAGAACAAAAGATTACTACATACACTCGGAAATATACCTGAAAAATATATTTATGAGGCAATATCAGAAAAAGCAAGAAAAATGAAAACACAGTGGAAATACATAATTACAGCTGCTGCATGTTTTGTAGTTATCGCTGCAGTGCCGGTATATATAATGAAGAAATCACCTAATCAGAATGGAAGTAATAATAACGGGGATATCACAGTAACTGAAGTATCTGAAGTTACATCAGAAAGTCAGACAAGTGTATCAACAGCACAGACAGAACAGACTGAATCAACACCTCAAAAAGAGATGATTTTTGCTGGTACCGGACCTGAAAAAGCGTCAGATTATAAACCTGACAGCATGAACTCTTCGGCAGGAAATTTTGATTTTAAAGACGGATACTTTGTTGTCTCTTTTCTTAAGGATAAGGAATTTGAAGAAAGAATCAATGCAGATATAAGAGAAGCAACCGATTCACTTCAGCCGTATTTTGATGAAAAATATCTTGAGAATGCACACCTTTCAGCTGATGCCAATTCATGGGAGAATCTCGATAATACACACGGTCTTACTATTTACCCTAACTGTTGTAACGGATATCTCTCAATTGTTATTGGATATGCATACTTAATGACTAATGAAGATTTGTTTTTAACAAACAAAAGCTATGAGCATGTAATTACACTTAATTATGATCTTTTTGAGAAGAAAAAAATTGAAAAATTTTCAGATCTTTTTTATAATGGTGAAGATATTTTATCTTTGGTAAATGAAAATCTTACATATTATATTGAAAATTTTAGTTTATTAGGTACACAGGTTCAAAAGAAAAAATTTGACGGACTGACAGAGCTTCCTGAATTATTTACAATTGATTCTATTATATTTAGTGCTGATAACCCATTTTTTAATGCAGCACCTGAAATATATTTTGATTCAAACCAGGAAATTTATGATCATATGATTACAGGAAAATACCGTGATATGAGAAATATTGTAGATGATAATTTGTGTGAAGCTTATGACAACCCATATTTTGAATGGGATATTAAAACCAAAAAAGTAAAGGAAGATAATATTACAGCCTACTACAAAGAAATAACTGGTTCAAGATTTCATACACAGGAAGAAATAAATGAATATCAAAATCTTAATGATAAATTACAGCATATTGCAGTTGAGTATTATACGGACAACTACGACCCTGAGGATCTTCCGAATACATTTTCTAAATCAGACACCGGATATGATATTAATGTATGTGATTTTAGTATTGAACCCAATAAACTTCTTAACAATGTATACACAGTGTTTAACTTAGACCTGCACAGTATTAATATAGACACTGAGACCTATAAGATTCTTTCCTTGTCCGAAATATTAAAAAAGGATTTAAAGCCCGATGATTGGGGTGGTACAATGGAAACAGATAACCGTGACTCCAGAAATGTAGATATTAATTCCTATACACATTTAAAGGAATGGTTTCTTTCGACCAATATGAATTATGATGCATTAAGTTTAAGCTTTAATGTTGACGATACATATTTGCATGGCAAATTAAAAGATGATGGGGTTAATCCGGATTATCTTAATGAGGATTATGCTGATATCTTTTGATTTTATCCTTAATAAATTACTGTCAATCAGTACAAAAAAATATCTCTGTATGTACACACATACAGAGATATTTTTTTATAAAATCAATATTCTGTTTTATCAGATATTTTTTCATATTCATAGTATAATTCAAGGCATTCATCACGATCAATTTGACTGAGAATATTTCCGGCATTGATATTAACTATACCGTAAAATGCTTTATCTCTGAATCCTATTTTATGAGTGTCTTCTATACTACATCCGTAATAAACCTTTGAAATATTTGCCCACAGAATAGCACCCATACACATAGGACAAGGTTCTCCTGTAGTATAAAGCTCACAACCTGACAGATCAAACGAATCTATTGCCTTGCACGCATTTTTTATTGCCATTATTTCACCGTGTGATGTCGGATCCTTTTTCTTTATCACCTGATTATGTCCTCTTCCGATAACAGATCCGTCTTTTACAATAACACATCCGAATGGTCCTCCATCACCAGCCATAATTCCAGTCCTGGCCTCATCAACTGCTATTTTCATAAATGAATTCATGTTTGATTATCCCCTGTTTAAATTAATCATTTCTCTGATAGCATCTTCTAACCATTCCCAGAAATCAGCATATTCACTTTTTGCTTTAATATCTTCTGTTCCTGAAACATTTACTACCTCAATCTTATCTCCCTTGCCTGCCCCAAAGCATGCAATAACACCATCTTTACCTTTCTGAGCAAAAGGAACAAGTGATCTTTCAGGATATTTTTCTGAAAGATCTTTTAAATATCCCAGTACTTTTTCTTCATCCATTATATACCATAAATCAAAATTCAGTAATTTCAAATTAACAACTTTCATAAATGAATCAGGATATGTAAACCCTATTTTCTTTAATTCATCTTCTAAAACTTCAATATTCATATTCATCTGTCCTTTCTAAAATGCAATAATAACCTATATTATTGTATCATAAAGCATATAATTTGTCAACAGTACCAATTTATCGACATTTTATATTAGTACTTACATTAAATAGTTTTCATATTTTAATGGTCTATCTTTATTGTGAAATAAGATGTGAATATAACGAAAGATACTCATTTTGATTCAAGATTGAAATATTATTTAGCCTGAATTATTCATCGTGGCATAAGAGAACTCTCAAAGGCCACATATTTACGTGT
>CALMUA010000173.1 GCA_937872775.1 uncultured Ruminococcus sp. | reverse complement strand
AAAATCAAAAAAGTATTATGTTTTATTAAAATATTAATGCACATAAACAATAATTAATGTAAAATGTTTCTGCGACAAATATGCAATCAATATAAATAAAATTTTCACCAATCAGTCATTATTTTTTCTCATAATTTCTATTGTCAAAGTGGGATTTATAGAGTATAATAAAATAGTTAATGAAAATAATAAAGGTGTAACAGTCAGAGTAGCATAATATTGGTCTTTAAGAGAGTACCGTATTGGTGAGAGCGGTGTATTCCTGATTTTGTGAAGTGCGGCTGCCAGCCGGAACGGGGAAATTCTGAGTATCCGTTTCCGTATTGTCTGCGTTAAAGATACAAAGTTATAAATCAAGAGTGGAACCGCGGATCATCCGCCTCTTCTGACAGTCATAGAGCTGCCGGAAGAGGCATTTTTTATTATCAGCTATCGGATCCGGAGGTACAGGGCAAAACAAAAGTCCTGTTTGTTTCATAAAAGACGAAATCTTTATATTGACAGGGTGGTGAATTATGTTTAAACAGTTAAGAGAGGATATAGCCTCAGTAAAAGAACGTGACCCGGCTGCAAGAAGCGGGTTTGAAATATGGCTGACTTATTCAGGACTGCATGCGGTAAGATCATATCGTATATCGCATTGGTGTTATAAGCATAAGCTTTTTACACTTGCAAGAATAATATCCCAGACATCAAGATTTTTTACCGGAATAGAAATACACCCGGGTGCTACTATAGGAAAAGGTTTGTTTATAGATCACGGAATGGGTGTTGTTATAGGTGAAACCGCAGAGATAGGTGATAATTGTCTTATCTATCAGGGTGTAACACTCGGAGGTACAGGAAAAGATAAGGGAAAACGTCATCCTACATTGGGAAACAACGTTATGGTTGGTTCCGGCGCAAAGGTACTCGGACCTTTTAAGGTAGGTGACAATGTGAAAATAGCTGCAAATGCAGTTGTTCTTGAAGAAATACCACCAAATTCCACAGCAGTCGGAGTTCCTGCAAGAATAATCAAGCGTGACTCAACTAAAATCTGTCAGGATCTTGATCAGATTCATATGCCTGACCCTGTTGCTCAGGAAATATGTCGTCTGAGACATCAGATAGAAACACTTCAGGGTGAGTTAAGTGAATGTGAGAAGCGAAATTCAAAAAATAATTGATTTACGGAGAGATAAGATATGCTTATTTACAACACGATGACAAGAAAAAAAGAGGAGTTAAAGACTATAAAGGACGGAGAGGTAACAATTTATGCATGTGGTCCTACAGTATATAACTATATTCATATAGGAAATGCCAGACCGATATGTTCATTCGATGTTCTGAGAAGATATCTTAAATACAGAGGATATAAGGTAAAATACGTT
This sequence comes from uncultured Ruminococcus sp., assembly GCA_937872775.1. GTDB lineage: Bacteria > Bacillota > Clostridia > Oscillospirales > Ruminococcaceae > HUN007. The sequence continues at coordinate 25,861 of CALMUA010000173.1, read as the reverse complement.
CAGAATTTTACTGATGTAGATGATAAAATAATAAAAAAAGCAAATGAAGAGGGCGTAATTGCCTCAGAAATTTCTGAAAAATATATATCTGAATACAAAACAGACGCACATGGTCTTAATGTTATGGATGCCGATGTACATCCGAAGGTTACTGAAAGTATGGATATCATTATTGATATAGTAAAGACTCTTGTTGACAAGGGTTTTGCATATGAGGCAGACGGTGATGTTTATTTCAGAACCACAAAATTCAAGGATTACGGAAAGCTTTCAAAAATGCCTATTGAAGACCTTAAGGCAGGTGCAAGAATAAATGTAAATGAGAATAAGGAGGATGCACTGGACTTTGCTGTATGGAAGGCTGCAAAACCTGGTGAACCTTACTGGGAATCACCATGGGGCAAAGGCAGACCGGGATGGCATATAGAATGCTCTGCAATGTCAGGATTTCATATCGGCAACACTATAGATATTCACTGTGGCGGGCAGGATCTTATATTCCCTCACCATGAAAATGAAATTGCACAGAGTGAAGCTGCAACAGGTTGCACACTGGCTAATTACTGGGTTCACAACGGATATATAAACGTTGACAACCAGAAAATGTCAAAGTCGCTTGGGAACTTCTTTACAGCAAGAGAAGTTGCAAACATGTACAGCTACGAGGTTGTAAGATATATGATGGTTCAGGCACATTACAGAAGTCCTATTAATTATTGTGTCGAATTGCTTGAATCATGTAAGGCATCTCTTGAAAGATTATACAACTGCAGAAACAGTCTTGACAGTGCTGCACAGATAGCTCAGTCAGGAGAAATAACAGCTCAGGCAAGTGAAATATTTGAAAAGAGAAGACAGCAGTTTATAGCTGCAATGGATGATGATCTTAATACAGCAGATGGTATAACAGCCATATTTGAACTTGTAAGAGATCTCAATACAATGTCTGCTGATAAAAGCACATCAAAGGAACAGCTTGCTGCGGGAGCTGTAATATTTGATGAACTGACAGGCATTCTCGGATTAATGTATAACCGAAATAAGACTGAAGAAATTCCGGAAGAGATACTTGAACTTGCAGAAAAAAGAAAAAACGCAAGAAAAGAAAAAAACTTTGCACTGGCAGATGAAATCAGAGATAAAATTTCTGATATGGGGTATGTTATTGAGGAAACAAGACAGGGAACAAAGATAAAAAAGAAATAATTTGAGAAAGGACAATAAAAAGATATGACCAAAAAGTTAATAACATTTTTGTTTGTAGCTATGCTGGTATTTACAGGTATCAGCGTAGTTAAGACCCTGAGTAGTTCAGGGTCAAAAAACAAAATAAAGATAAACCCCGATGAAGTAAGTCTTATTCAGCTTGATACCATAAACGGAAAAATCGATGATGATGCAGAGGTAGCTATAATAAAAACAAGTCTTGGTGAAATAAGAGCAGAACTGTATACGGAATATGCACCGAAGACAACAGCAAGATTCAAGGAGCTTGCTGAGAGTGGTTATTATGAAGGAACATACGTATATGAAGTTCAGAAAGACCTGTTTTTCTCAGGAGGAAGTCTGTATAATGACGGAACTCTTAAGGAAGGTTATAATAAAGACGATGAACATATAGATCAGGAGACGGACAAAAATCTGTGGCCATTCAAGGGAAGTTTTATGTCATGTGGACTTACAAAAACTTCATTTCTTTCGGGTGCAAAAACGATATTCGGCGGAAGCAGATTCATGGTTGCCGGATCGATAGAATTTACTGATGAGATAAGAAAAGAACTTATAGGTGATAAGACAAACACCAAAATAGAAGATGCTTTTATTGAATACGGTGGTCTGCCTAACTGTTCACAACAGATGACAATTTTTGCACAGACTTATGAAGGACTTGAAGTTATAGATAAGATAATGTCAATGAAGTCAGATGAAAAGACAAAGAAGCCTCTTGAGGACATAACAATTGATAAAGTTGAGGTTTGCACATATAAGGAATCATTTGAAAAATAGCTTTACAAAAAAATAAAATTGTAGTATAATATAATGGTTATATGTTATGATTGTACCAAATTAATAAAATTGTAATTTTAATCATTGCATTTTAGAAAAATATATATTTATTATTACCTGTAAATTATTAAAAGGAGTTCGTAAAAGAATGATCAAGAAATTATTAGTATGTTTTTTATGTGCAGCAATGAGTGTAACGGCGATTACAGGATGTTCATCAAAAAAAACTGCAAGTTCCATGTATGATGCATCAAAATCTGAAGCTGATTATAAACAGTGTCTTGATGACGAAAGTGGTTATAAGGACATGGCCAATTATACAAAGCCAAAAGACGGTGAAGAAATTATTGTGATGAAAATTGCCAACTATGGTGATGTAAAAATCAAACTATTTCCTGAGCTTTTGCCTAAGGCATGTGCAAATTTTGTTGGACTTGCTAAAAAAGGATATTATGACGGACTGACATTTCATAGGGTTATAGCTGATTTTATGATTCAGGGTGGAGATCCTATGGGAACAGGCATGGGTGGACAGTCAATATGGGGTGCACAGTTTGACGGCGGACATTCCAAGTACCTTAATCATGTAAAGGGTGCACTTGCATATGCAAACAGCGGATCTACATCTACTGATGGAAGTCAGTTCTATATAGTAGTAGGTGATACTTATACAGAAGAGCTTCTTACAGATACTTTAAAGAATGCACTTAAATCAGCAGAAAATCTTTCTGATACTGTAAAAAAAGCATACATTGATGATGGCGGAACACCGTTCCTTGACGGTGATTACACAGTATTTGGTCAGGTATTTGAGGGGCTTGATATAGTTGAAAACATCTGTAACAATACTGAAACAGGTGCTAAAGACAAACCTGTAAAAGATGTTATTATTGAAAAGGTTCAGGTCGAAAATTATAAAGGCTGATAATATATGGGTATAAACCGGTTCCCGGTACATAATTTGATGTACCGGAGTTTGACTGGTTTTAATAAAATATTCTGAATAGGGATTAAAATACATAAGGATATTTTGCTAAAATCAGTTAATAATAAATGAGAAAAATATTAATAAGCGTTTTAGATCTGACGTTTAAGGGGAGAATCTTTTTGGATAAGTTTGTGATTAAAGGCGGGCATAGATTGGCCGGTGAAATTTTTGTTAGTGGTGCCAAAAATGCTGCAGTGGCTATAATTCCGGCAGTAATTTTATCAGATGAACCGTGCATCCTTGAAAATGTACCAAAAATAAGCGATGTTTCGATTAGCCTTAAGATATTGCACGAGATGGGTGCAACAGTTGAAATGATTGATAAAACAACATTCAGAATAGATGCAAGTGCTTTAAAAAACTATATTGTTCCATATGAAATGGCAAGAAAAATGAGAGCATCTTATTATTTTTTAGGTGCATGCATAGGAAAGTTCAGAAAAGCAATGGTTTCTATGCCAGGAGGATGTCCGCTTGGTGACAGACCGATAGATCAGCATCTTAAAGCATTTACAGCACTTGGTGCAAAGTGTGAGATAGATCAGGGTATGGTAAACGTTGAAGCTGATAGTTTGTATGGAAATCAGATTTATCTTGATGTTGTATCAGTAGGTGCAACAATAAATGCTATGCTGGCGTCTGTTAAGGCACAGGGACTTACAATAATTGAAAATGCAGCAAAAGAGCCCCATATTGTAGATCTTGCTAATTTTCTTAATTCTATGGGTGCTGATATCATGGGTGCAGGTACAGATGTAATCAAGGTACGCGGAGTGGGATATCTTCACGGAACAACGTATTCAATAATTCCTGACCAGATAGAAGCAGGAACATATATGATTGCAGCAGCAGCAACCAATGGTGATGTTACAATACGTAATGTCATACCAAAGCATCTTGAATCAATTACTGCCAAGCTTCGTAAAATAGGAATAAATATTGAGGAATTTGATGATAGCGTAAGAGTATGGACTGAAAAACCACTTGTAAAAACAAGTGTAAAGACAATGCCTCATCCTGGATTCCCGACTGATATGCAGCCACAGATTGCTACATTACTGACGCTTGCTCATGGCACAAGTATAGTAACTGAGGGAATATGGGATAATAGATTCAGATATGTAGAAGAACTCAGAAGAATGGGTGCTGATATATCAGTAGATGGTAAAGTTGCTGTAATAGAAGGTACCGGAAAACTTAAGGGAGCACCGGTAAAAGCTTGTGATCTCAGAGCGGGTGCAGCTCTTATGATAGCAGGTCTTGCCGCATCAGGAATAACAGAAATAGAAGATATTTTTCATATAGAACGTGGATATGAGGATATGGATCAAAAACTAAGAGGTATAGGAGCAGATATTGAGAAAAAATATTTTCCGGGAGAGCCGATGGCAAAAAGCAGTTAAACACAATTGATGTTTTGCAGTCAGATATAATTGATGTTTTATATACTATCGTTTTTTATTTATATTTTTATTCCTCATCTTGTTGATATGGAGGGATATGTAATGAACGGGATTTATCCGCTTTTTAGTTCAAGCAGAGGAAATGCCACGTTTATCGGAAATGAAAAATGCGGTATTCTTATAGATTCAGGCGTATCATATAAACGGCTTGGCATTGCGATGAACAGATGTGGTATATCACTGTCTTCGGTAAAGGCAGTATTTATTACACATGAACATTCTGATCATGTCAAGGGTCTTGCTATGCTCACTAAAAAACATGATTTATCTGTATATGGACAGGGAATAACACTTCGCAATCTTATTGATAATAACGCCATAAGCCAGTATGCTTCAATTTCAGAAATAAACAATCCTGTTAATATATATGGAATGAATATAACTGCCTTTGATACCCCTCATGATACAGAGCAAAGCTGTGGCTACAGGATAAATTTTGAAAATGGCAGAAGTTGTGCAGTATGTACTGATCTTGGTTGCGTTACACGTGTTGTAAGTGATGCTCTTACCGGTACAGATACTGTTCTTATTGAGGCTAATTATGATGATGGTATGATACTTACAGGTCCTTATCCACCTTTTGTAAAGCAGAGAATCTGTTCAGAAAGAGGACATCTTTCAAATCTGGACAGTGCTAAACAGATATGCAGGCTTGTCAGCAGCGGTACAAGACAGATTATACTCGGACATCTGAGTCAGGAGAATAATACACCACATTTTGCTGATTGTGCTGTTGAAAATGAACTGTCAGGATTTGTACGTAACGGTGATTACATACTACAGGTTGCTGAAGTCGAAACATCAGGAAATATGGTGGAGATATAATGTTTAATATAAACTTGATTACAGTAGGTAAGCTCAAAGAAGACTATCTGCGTATGGCATGTGCAGAATATCAGAAGAGACTTCAGGCATTCTGTAATCTTAAAATAATTGAGATCGACGAATACCGTCTGCCAGAAAAACCTTCGGATAAAGAAATATCTGCCGCGCTTGAGTCTGAGGCAAAATTAATATTAAAATATGCCTGCGGATGTATTGTTACTATGTGCATTGAAGGTAAACAGCTTACAAGTGCTGAGTTGTCTCAAAAGTTTAACAATATTGCAGTTGCCGGAAATAGTCAGGTAAGTCTTATAATCGGAAGTTCATACGGACTTGCAGATTCCGTCAAATCAAAATCTGATTTAAAGCTCTCAGTTTCAAAGATGACATTTCCACATCAGCTTTTCAGAATAATGCTTTTAGAGCAGGTATACAGAGCATTTATGATTTCGTCCGGGAAAAGCTATCATAAATAAAAAAGTAATATAAACACCCCAGAATTTTTATATCATAGTTCTGTGGTTTTTTTGTTTATTATGGAGGTATGATTATGAAAGCATGTCGTTTAATAAAATCTACAGCATCAATAATTATTTCAGTTGGAGTATTGTTCACATCATTCATGCTGCCGGACAAATTTTCAGCACAGGAAATATCAGTTGAATATCAGCATTACGACATAAGTGAGCTTGAAATTGCTCTTTCAAAGTTTGATGATCAATTAAGAGAAGATAATAATGATGACGGTGTTGCACAAGGGTTTAATTCTGTACTTACTGAGAAGAATAAAATAGAAACACAGCGAGAACTGGCATATATTAATTATGCTGTTGATACAAATCAGGAGAATACAGATGAATATATCTATATGTGTCAGACACAGTCAGAAGGTATGGGTAAGATATATACAGCATTAAACAATGCATTAAACACAAAATACAGGGAACTTATTAAGGAGCTGCTTGGTGATTTTTATTCAGCTATTGATGAGTATGATATAAGCAGTGAGGAACAGACAGAAATCATTGTTGCAGAACAAAATATACAGCAGGAATATCAGGAGATACTTAAGTCATCAAAGAGCACTTCTGATAAAAATCTGGAATGTGCTGCTCTGTATCTGAAACTTGTAAAGGTGTTGAATAATATTGTAAAACCGTATGATTGCAATTATTTAGAATATATTTATTACTTTTATAACAGAGATTACACTGTTGATGATATAACAGCCCTTTCCCCATATGTTAAAACAGATATTGCAGATTGCTACCACAGAGTCACAAATAACATAGAGAGTCTTCCGGGATATTCAGAATATACAGGCGCAAATAACCTTTTTGAAAATAATTTTGAAGTAATAAAATGTTATGCAGGAGAAATCTCTGATGAGCTTTATGAATCAGCAGAATTTATAACTGATAATAACCTCTATAAATTTGGTAATGGTAATAACAGCATCAACATGGCATTTACAACAATGCTACCACAATACAATACAGCATTTATATATCAGTATCTATATAGTAATCAAAATGATATATTATCTTCAATACATGAATTTGGACACTTTAACACTATGCGTCATTGTGATATATCATCTTCTATAGAGGGTGCTTCTATAAATCTTGATATATCAGAAGTACAGTCACAGGGACTTGAGGTACTGTATACAAGATTCTATAACAATATGTTTGGTGAATATGCAGAACTTTTACGTAGGCAGCAGTATGCTGATATACTCCAGAGCATATCAAGCGGATTTATGGTAAATGAATTTGAGAACTATGTTTTTAACAATGCTGAAAATATGACTCCAGGGGATGTTGTTGATAAATATAAATCTACAAGTGATGAATATAAAGTGGTTTCTATTCCGTTTTATAAAATTCATCATTTATTCCGTACGCCTGGATACTATATAAGCTATGCCACTTCAGCTCTAGCTGCAGTGGGACTGTGTGATGTGCTTGACAGCAGTTTTGATGATGCTGCAGATATGTATACTGCGTTTTCACATTTTGACCCTACAGATGATGATAATAAATATAAAGAATGCCTCGAAAAATCAGGATTCGGAAATGTGCTCAGCACTGAATATATCAGACGAATAGCTTCTATTACAGATAATGTACTGGATAATTCTGTGTATGCGGATATTGACGGGAATGGCATTGTGAGTGCCAGTGATGCTGTTATTATGAAAATATATATATTAGATACAACGACTGTTTCTGTTAATAATGAAAACAAAAAATATGATCTGAATAAAGATACAGTTGTTAATGCAGCTGATCTTTGCAGACTTATTGATATACTTCTCTGTGAATGATGCTATAACACAGAAAAATCTTATTTATCGAAGAATGAATAAAGAAGATTTTCCCCAAGTTTCCACACGGTATAATGTTGAAAAGTTGAAAAGTATGTTGATAAATATTGATTTATCTATACGGACATACAAAAAAACGGATATATGTCTCAAGGTACAGGGATTTCCGTTATCCCTGCATCCCGGGTACACTATCCGTTTTATCATAACAATAAAGACGGCTGTATCAGATTTCTTACAATCTGATACAGCCGTCTTGTTTTATTTAATTATTTGCCCATTGTTACTTCTACAGTGTGTGTGCCGTCTGCAAATACAGGAAGGATATTACTGTCAATAGCCTTTCCGTCAACAGTGACACTCTTTACGCCCTTGCAGATGTGGTCAGGGTTCTTTACAGTGATGTTGTATGTTGCACCACGATATTTTCTTGTAGCTGTGAAGCCATCCCACTCATGAGGGATTGAAGGATCAATCTTTAATCCTGTCCAGTCAGGGATAATACCGAGGATGTACTGAGAAACAGCAACAAAGTTCCATGCAGCAGTACCTGTAAGCCAGCTGTTCTTAGCTTCACCATGACGTGCAGCGTCTTTACCAGCTATCATCTGTGCATATACATAAGGTTCTGTTCTGTGTAAATCAGATATATCTTCACGATAAGCAGGAGCAATCTTTGAATAGTATTCAAATGCCTTGTCACCTCTGCCTACAAATGCTTCAGCACAGATAATCCATGCATTATTGTGACAGAAGATACCTGCATTTTCTTTGTATCCTGCAGGATATGTTGAAATTTCACCGTATTCGATGATGTATTTTGTGAATGCAGGGTTGTTAAGCACAAGACCATGCTTTGAATTAAGATACTTGTCAACACTGTCAAGAGCCTTTATATCAAGACCTTTGTCCTTGCCAAGACCAGACATAACGCCGAAGCCCTGAGATTCAATAAATATCTTTCCTTCTTCGCATTCCTTGGAACCAACCTTTTTGCCAAAGTCATCATATGCTCTGAGGAACCATTCTCCGTCATAGCCGTATTCCATAATTGTCTTTGACATTTTATCAATTTCAGCCTGAGCCTTCTCTGCCGCAGCTGTATCTTTTTTGTAGTTGCAGAGTGCAACGTATTCAGGTCCTGCATATGTGAAGAGTGTAGCAACAAATATTGATTCTGCTACCTTTCCGTCCTTTGATGTGGTTGTCTGGAAGCTTTCACCCGGTATGCTTGAGAAGCAGTTAAGGTTAAGACAGTCGTTCCAGTCAGCTCTCATACTAAGCGGCAGTCCGTGAGGTCCGAGATTATTTACTACACGGTAGAATGACTGCTGAATATGATGCATCATAGGCTTTGCAAGCTCAGCTTTGTTTTCATAAGGAACCATTTCATCAAGTATGCTGTAGTCGCCTGTTTCCTTGATGTATGCAGCTGTAGAAAGAATCATCCACAGTGGATCATCTGAGAAGTTTCCGCCGACTTCGTCGTTGCCCTGTTTTGTAAGAGGCTGATACTGATGGAAACAACCACCGTCTTCAAACTGTGTTGCTGCAAGGTCAAGAATTCTCTCTCTTGCTCTTTCAGGAATCTGATGAACAAATCCGAGAAGATCCTGGTTAGAATCTCTGAAGCCCATTCCACGGCCTATTCCGCTTTCAAAGTATGAAGCAGAACGTGACATATTGAATGTTACCATACACTGATACTGATTCCAGATGTTTACCATGCGGTTCATCTTGTCATCAGGAGTATTTACTGTATATTTTGAAAGAAGATCACTCCATGACTTCTTGTTAGCTTCGAATGCAGCGTCAACCTTTTCTGTTGTGTTGAACTGTTCGATCATCTTGTATGCTGTAGACTTGTTCATAGATCCGTCAGCATTCCACTTGTTGTTTCCGTTTTCAACATATCCGAGAATAAAGATATAATCTTTTGACTCACCAGGTTCAAGAGTTACTTCCATGTAATGTGAGGCAATAGGTGACCATCCATCAGCTACCGAGTTATTAGGCTTGCCTGCCATAACTGTCTGAGGATTTTCAAAGCCGTTGTAAAGTCCCATGAAGCTTTCTCTGTCACAGTCAAAACCGTCAATTTCTGTGTTTACTGTATAGAAGGCAAAGTGGTCACGACGTTCTTTGTATTCTGTTTTATGGAATAATGTACTTCCTTCAACTTCAACCTCACCTGTATTGAAGTTTCTCTGGAAGTTAGTTGAGTCATCCTGAGCATTCCAGAGGCAGAATTCAAGGAATGAGAAAAGTTTTACTGTTTTCTTTTCTTTTCCTGTATTCTTTATAACGAGCTTCTGGATTTCGCCATTGTAGTCCTGAGGAACAAAGAATGTAACTTCTGTTTCAATGTTGTTCTTTGCACCTTTAATAATTGTATAGCCCATACCGTGGCGGCATTCATAACTGTCAAGTTCTGTCTTTACAGGTGCCCAGCCAGGTGACCATACAGTACCGTTGTCATTGATATAGAAGTAACGTCCACCCATATCAACAGGAACGTTGTTATAACGGTATCTTGTAATTCTTCTTAAACGAGCATCTTTATAGAAGTGATATCCGCCTGCAGTATTTGAGATAAGAGAGAAAAAGCTCTGTGTTCCAAGATAGTTAATCCATGGATAAGGTGTTTTTGGGGAATTGATGACATATTCCTTGCTTTTATCATCGAAAAAACCAAATTTCATTTTAAAACTCCTTTTTAGTATAATATTTTCGTGTAAGTAAGTAATATTGAATAAAAATCACAAAACGATTAAGCTGATTATATCATATTTATTGCCTTTTTTCAAGTGTTTTATTAAAATATTTCAAAATCATCGTGTGGTAAAGAAACGTTGAGAAGCTTTGAATGTTTTGCCTTTTTCCACTTCTTTGTATCCGTTTATAGTGACTGGAAGTGAGAGATTAGGTGCATTTATCATTGCAGTCATTGGTTCAGGGCAGAAGTATCCGTTAAAGCCGCAGTCGTTCCATATTATCCAGAATCTGTACTCTTCTGATACTTCGCAGCATAACTTTATGCCGCTTGCCTTGTCCTCTGCAATAAATCCATGAAAATCTTCACCGTTAAGCTTTGTTTTTCCGGCAACATACATATCATTATCAAGATTCTGAAGAACAGGAATCTTTCTTCCCTCTGTATATTCCTTATCCCATTCTGTAAGATCAAGAAGGTTTTCAGTTGGCAGGCATCTTTCATTAAGTTCACATCTCATAATAGCAGGAACAGTGAGCCTTATATCAGCAGCTTTTGCCCCATCGACAAATGGGGCCATTATTGATGTATGTGAGCCGAGTGACATAGGGAGTACCTTGTCTGAATGGTTTGTAAAGCATATATCCTGCTGCATGCCTTTATCAGAAAGTGTAAATGTATATTCAGCAGTGAATCTTATTGGCATATGCTGGTAAAATTCATCTTTTTCATCAAATTCGTATTTTGTTTTAAGCCATGCATGTGTGTCGTCATATTTGTATTCTACGACAGTATGTACTCTTTTGTGCAGGAAACCATGTATGTGATTAGAATAATGATTTTTTTCATTGACAGGAAGCTTATATTCAGCATCTGATGTTTTTATAATTCCGTCACTAAATCTGTTTGGAAGATACAAAGTCGGAAGTCCCCATACTTCAGGAGAATCTATAATAGTCTGTGCTGAATTCTTGTCATTGAATCTGAAAAATTCGACGGAATTCACAATGTCTCTTAAACGTATTACATTACAGCCTATTTCATAGGCAATCAATGCATTGTAGCCACCTGCTGAAAGTTCAACACATGGAGTTCCGTTAAAATTGATCATTTTTGCGTAGTTCATTTTTTAAATCCTCTTTTCTTTAATGTTATCATTTAGTGTGTATTTAACGGCTTTATAAATCCGTTTGCACCTGAACATTTAAGATCAGCACCTATAAGGCGGTTTTCTTTTATAAGCAGTTCTGCGTATACCTTAGAATCATCATGATAGTTTGTAACAGGGCATATTGTCAATAATACGCTGCTGCCTTTGTATTTTTCAAGGTTAAATCCCTGCTGTTTCTGGATACTGTTGTATTGTATGTATATATTATTGAATTCGTATGGAATAATAATATTTTTGCATGCAATCATTTCAGGATCTGTTTCCCACCCATTGTTTTTCAAATACAAAACAATACTGTCGGTCTCACAGAGATTTATTTCACGTTTTTTATTATCAGCAATCTTTTTAACTAATAAAAGAACTGATATAGCTGATAAAACCAGTATCACAATAATAATTATTTTTTTCAAAATAAGCACCCCCTTTTAAAATCTATATGAGATTCAGAGGGCGTGTATGCAAAAAAAATAAACGGTCAGTATGACCGACCGTTTATTTATTCAGTAATTATAACTATCTATGAAATAATTATTTGAAAGCTTGGATTGTAACCTGATGTATAATTGGTAATTTTCTTACTCCTCCGTTTACTGCATCAATAATTCCAAGAATAGCCAGAATAAAAATTACTATTGATAAGATAGATCCAAGAAAACCGATAATAGGAAGTTTCATTAGTATAACAGATATTACGTAACCTACAAACATGGTAATTGTCTGATTACCGATAAAATTTGCATACTGCGAATTTCCGTTTTTAACCTTTGGTAAGAAGAAAAGAAAAGGAAATATATATGCGAGAATTGTTGAAACCTGTAACTGTGAAACTTCTGATGAATCGTATTGATCAGTTACATTCTGTGCCTGAAATAATGTATTAAAATCCATAATGTTACTCCTCCTAATTTTTTTATATCATAATGATAGCACAAATCAAATTAAAAATCTATAAAAAAATCATTTTTATAGATAGATTATAAAAGTTTGTGGTTATGCACAAATAGTGTATAAAATTAGAATAAAATTTAGCTATTTATTATCTAATTCAGAAATTATGCTGATAAAACTATCCAGGTCCGTGAAATCCTTATACACTGAAGCAAAGCGTATATACGAAATTACATCAAGATTTCTCAGCTTTTCAAGAACAATATCACCTATTTCTGAAGACGTAGTCTGATTCCTGAATTCATTTGCAAAGGTATTTTCTATTTCGTCGACGATCTTGGAAACATCAGAAACACTGACAGGTCGTTTTTTAATTGCACTGTATATTCCGGCAATAAGCTTGTTCCGACTGAATGGTTCAAATGATCCATCTTTTTTCTGTACCATAAGGAGAGGAAGCTCAACACTTTCATAGGTTGTAAAACGTTTGAGACAATTAGTACATTCACGTCTTCTTCTCTTTTTTGAATCAGTAGGTCTTGAATCAATAACCTTTGTATCCTCAAATCCACAGAACGGACATCTCATAATACATTCTCCTTTATAATTTATTGATTATCTGTTTTATATAGTTGTAATTATCAGCAAGTTCTGATATATCTGAGTAATTGCTGCGGTAAAGTTCTAATATAACAGAACCGTTAAAACCATCATTTTTAAGTACTGAAAGAAAGCGGCTTATATTGAATTCTCCGTCTCCGGCAAGAAGACAGTCACCTTTTTTGCCATGGTCGCTCATATGCACATGAATTATTTTGTTTCCTAGTTTCTGAGCGATTTCTTCCGGATCTTCACCTGCACGTATAGCTTGCTTTACATCCAGTACGAAATTGGCCGTATTTCCAAGATACTGTGACATTGCTGTCAAAAACTCAAGGCTACGGCTCTGGCATCGTGATACATTTTCCTGTGCTACAATAACTCCGAAATCTTTTGCAGCCTCAGCAAGAATTGCAAACCTTTCAAAGTAAAGCTCATCGGGAACAGGAGTCAGACTCTTGTTTCCGTGAAATACAAATATTTTTGCACCAAGAATATTCATTGCCTGAAAAAAATATTTATAATAATCTATCATATCATTTATTCGTCTTTTGTATGCTGAAAAAAGCATCATTGGCTCTGACGGACATGTAAAAGGGTGAACAGCGCAGCATGAAGCACCGTGGTCTTTGAGTATACTGTCAAGTAGATTTATAAATTCTGTTTTTAGTTCACAATTTGTATTTATGAAGATTTCTGTATTTTTTACTCCCATGCTTACTAAGTCCGAAAGGGAGTCTTCAAGTAATGCAGGATAAATACAGGCAGTTGATACACCTGCTATCATGTTACGAATGCGCCTCCTGTAATAGTAGTTTATTATATTATTATAACACAAAACCACCTTGAAAAACAAGGTGGTTTGTATAAGTTAAAAGATTTTAAAATTAAGCTTCCTTTGGCTGCTTTTTGTCTTTTCTGGACTGGAATGCAACCCAGAGTGTAGGAGCCAGACAAATTGAGGAATATGTTCCGACTGTCATACCGATAGTAATCGGAATAGAGAAGCTAAGAATTGAAGTTACGCCGAAAACAGCAGCTGTTATTGAAATGATTATCATAGTCGATACTGTTGTGAATGCTGTTCTTATTGAACGTGAAAGCGACTGTGATATACTTGTATTTACAAGGTCATCAATAGTTGCAACAGGCATAAGCTTTTTGTTTTCTCTGATACGGTCGTAAATAACGATAGTATTGTTTATTGAGCAGCCGAGAATAGTAAGAACAACGGCAATAAAGTTTGAGTTTATTTGGAATCCGATCAACACAAAAAATCCATATGTTATAATTACGTCATGAAGTAATGCTAAAACTGCACATACACCTGATGACCATCCGCTCATTCTTTTGAATCTGATTGCAATATAAAAAATAAGAACAATTGCTGAGAAGCCAACGGCTACAAGACATTTAACAAAGAAGTTAATTCCTGATGAAGCGGCAACGTCGGTTGAGTCCAGAAGTTCTATTTCATTATCAGAATAAATATTTTTAAGTTCATCTGTAAGGGCTGTCTGTTTTTCTGCTGTAAATCCTTCAGATGAAACAAATGAAATTGAGAGTTTCTTTTTTTCGCTCTGGAACATATCACCCTGCTGGATGGTTACATTTGAATTAATGATTTCTTCTATTTTGGATTCTGCATCGTTTGCGTTGATATCACCTGCATATGAGTAGGTAATCATTGTACCGCCTTTAAATTCTATTGCAATATCTACACCTGTAAATGTTATACCAATAGAAAAAAGAATTAAAACAGCTGAAATTATAAAAAACATTTTTTGGTGTTTTATAAAGTTATAAACTTTGCAGCCTGCTGTATTGACTGTTTCGGTGTTTATTTTTTTACTCATTTGTTTACACCTCCATAAAGCTTTCTGTTTTTTAATGCCTTAAACTTGGACAGTGAACCGAGCATGAGCCTGGATGCTAATACACCCATTACAAGGTTTAGTATAGCACCTACGAGAAGTGTGTAACCGAATGAGTAGATTGTTCCTTCTGTTGTTGTGCCAAACCATCTGAATATAAAGCTCAGCATCTTTGCAAACAGACTGTCAGGAACGCCGAACGCACCCATCAGTATTACTGAAACAAGAATAAGTGTAAGGTTTCCGTCGAAAATAGACGAAAAAGCCCTGTTATATCCGGATTCAAGAGCTGTGTTAAGTGACTTCCCAGAACGGAGCTCTTCCTTGATACGTTCACCTGTAATAATATTTGCGTCAACTCCCATACCTATTGAAAGGATAATACCTGCAATACCTGGTATAGTAAGAGTTGAGCTGTTCATAAAGCTGAAATATCCCGATACAGCGGCAAGTGTACCCGTAATCTGTCCTATAAGACCGATAACGGCTACAAATCCAGGAAGTCTGTAAAGAACTATCATGTAAATCATGATAAATGCAAATGCGATAATACCGCCTATTATCATTGCACGGAGTGCACCATCACCGAGTGTAGGTGATATTGTTGAGAAGCTTGATGTTGTAAGAGTAAACGGCAGAGCACCTGAATTTATTTTATCTGCCATTGCCTTTGCATCTTCATATGTTTCAAAGCTTCCTGAAATACTTGCTTCACCGTTTGTGATATGAGCACTTACCTTAGGAGCTGAAATTTTATTATTATCCATCCAGATTGAGATTACACCTGATGATGAATAAAGTCTTCCGGTTGCTTCTGAAAACTTTTCAGTACCAGATTCGTTAAGCTTAAGTGATACTTCGTAAATCATTTCACCGGATTGCTCCTGTCTGTATCCTGCCTGAGCCTTTTCAATGTCGTCACCGTTTAATATTATAGCTCCTGTAGGAACTGTGTTTCCTTCTTCATCCTTAGTTGATTCTTCACCTTCTCTGAATGTCAGCATTGCTGTGCCGCCGAGTTCTTCAACTGCAGCTTCAGGGTCAAAGTCACTTTCGGATGACTGCCAAGGGAAACGTACTATAACACGGTCGTTATTTGAATCAACATAAACATTACTGTCTGTGATTCCGAGTCCTGTAAGACGGACCTTCATTACTTCCTTTAAGGAGTCGAGCTGTTCATTTGTTGCATCTACTCCACCTGCAGGTGTGAAGGTTACATCAACACCACCCTGGATGTCAATACCCAGTCTTATATCTGATACATCCTTTATGTACGTTTTAATTATATCTCCGTACTGATATTTGACACCGAAAATAGTGGTGTACGAAAAGCCGAGTATAATTAAAAAGACAATAAAGAAGACAGGCCTTTTAATCTTTTTCACATTTTTACCTCCAAATAGTTTTTTTCGTCAAGATTATAAAAATAAATTCATCGACAATTGTTATAATTATATGACAAATATACATATAAGTCAATACTAATTATTGCTCTTTATGCAGTATCATACTAATCATTGAAATAAATTAGTTATTATTGCTTGCGTGTAAGTATCGGTTAGTTTTATCAGATGCTTTGCAGGGCTTTGCGGTCGCCCTGCACCTTCGCATTGTATGTGCGTAAGTTTGGATGAGAGAAATTGCAGGGCTTTGCGGTCGCCCTGCACCTTTGCATTGTATATGCATAGGGTTGCTGGGAATCTTTGTGGTTGGATCAGACGTTTATTTCAGCTTTTTCATTTAATTTATCAGAATTTGCATCAAGGACAGGTTTTACGCATTCTTCAAGGAATTCTGTTACCTGCTCGGAACTTCTGCCTGTAAAGCTTTCAGGTTTAAGAATTTCGTCGAGCTCGTCCTTTGTAATCATAAACATTTTGTCGTTTAGAATCATATCGCAGAGGTCATTATCAAGTCCGTCTTCTTTTACGTGCTTTCCGGCAATCATTGAATACTCGCGTATTTTTTCATGCAATGCCTGTCTGTCTCCGCCTTTTTTTACTGCACCCATCATAATGTTTTCAGTTGCCATGAATGGAAGCTCACGCATTATTCTCTGGCGGATAATCTTTGGATAAACAACGAGTCCGCTTGTAACATTTATCATAATATTAAGAATAGCATCAACTGCAAGGAAGCCTTCAGCAACAGAAATTCTCTTATTTGCAGAATCGTCAAGAGTTCTCTCAAACCACTGTGTACCTGCTGTAAATGCTGGGTTAAGGCTGTCAATCATCAGGTATCTTGCAAGTGATGTAATTCTTTCGCATCTCATAGGATTTCTCTTGTATGCCATTGCGGATGAACCAATCTGGCCTTTTTCAAACGGTTCTTCCATTTCTTTAAAGCTCTGGAGAATACGCATATCATTTGAAAATTTACTTGCTGACTGTGCAATTCCGCTTAATGTGCTTATAATCTGAGAATCAATTTTTCTTGAATATGTCTGGCCTGAAACAGGTACAACTCCTGTAAAGCCCATTTCTTTTGCTATCATTGCTTCAAGTTTTTTTATTTTTGAAGTATCTCCTTCAAAAAGTTCAACGAATGAAGCCTGAGTACCGGTCGTTCCCTTTGAACCCAGAAGTTTAAGATTTGCAATACGGTATTCTATTTCATTGAGATCCATAAGAAACTCATTTATCCAGAGTGTAGCACGTTTTCCTACGGTTGTAAGCTGTGCAGGCTGGAGGTGAGTATATGCAAGGGCAGGCATGTCCTTGTATTCATCAGCAAATTTTGAAAGCTGGGAAATTACTGTAATAATTTTTTTATATACTATATCTAATGCATCACGCATTATTATAATATCTGTATTGTCACCTACATAACATGATGTAGCACCAAGGTGTATAATACCTTTTGCATCAGGACATGCGACACCGTATGCGTATACATGTGACATAACATCATGACGGCATTCTTTTTCACGTTTTTTTGCAACTTCATAATCAATGTTGTTGATGTTTTCCTCAAGCTGTTTTACCTGATTTTCCGTTACAGGGAGACCAAGCTTCATTTCAGCTCTTGCAAGTGCTACCCAAAGTTTTCTCCATGTAGTGAACTTTTTGTCAGCAGAAAAGACGAACTGCATTTCTTTGCTGGCATATCTGGTGCAAAACGGGCTCTCATAGCTGTTTGTCATTAAAAAAACTCCTTTATCTTTGTTAAATTATATTATCGCAATAGTATTTTAATTTTAGCATATTTATTTAATTTAATCAAGATATTTAAAAATATTTATCTGGTTATTTGTTAGTGTTAATTGCTATTTTGCCTCATGGGACAGGTTTGCGGAAATGCCTGAATTTATTAAAGGGCTTTGCGGTCACCCTGCACCTTCGCATACATATTCGTATAGTTTTAAATGAAAAATGATATCCGCTGTAATAACCTGATATCAGGATTTACAGCGGATATTAATAAATTTAATTGTATTACTTAAAAATATAACTACAAAAGCTTGAAATCAAGAAAATATCTCCTGAAGCTTCCAACTGCCGTTTCCATATATGATTGTCTGAGTTATAGGGTAGTCTTCAGGCGTAGGAAATTCAGCAGGTTCACAGTATTTGCCTGTAGCCTTGAATGTGCAGGAGTTACCTTCAGTTGAGATAATTTCTATAGTGCAATTTTCCCATTTTGTATAATAGCCTCTTCCGCCCATATATCTAAGATCAAGACATAATTTTCCGTCAACGTCCAGATACTTCTGACAATTTTCGTAAGGCTTGTTGAATAGTATTTTTTCTGTTGCATCTGACGTATAAACAGAACGTATGTAATCTTCAAGTTCACTGAATGAAGAATACTCCGGATTTGTTATTTCATAATAAGTCATGCCATCTTTAATAATCGGGTTATCTGATGAATAAGACAGATTTCCGATGTTATAAATAATTCTGCAATTATCATTTTCTTTGATTAAGTCCCTGATAATATCTTCGTCTATATAAGGTGATTGTGAGGCTGTGGATGTTGTTTCGTGCGATGATTGCTGAGTTGTTTGTAAAGGTTGCTGAGTGGTATTAGCGGCAGGTGCATCTGTTGTCTGCGGGACAGATGTAAGAGCTGTTTGAGTAGTATTCACTGCCTTTGTAACTATAACGCTGTTTTCTTTTGTGGACGGTGAAGATGTCTGAGAAATTATTACTGACTGTTTTGTCGGCTGAGTCTGTGTTATATACGGCTTGTCAATATTTCTGTTGCTCTTAATAACAGCACCACCTGCTGCTACGCCAATAATAAGTACAAAGCAGGCAGCTGCAGCAATTGCAGAACGGTACCATTTGCTATGATATACTTCTATCTTGTCAACAATTGTTTTTTTATCTTGATTATCATCATTCTCCTGATTGTTTGTTTTGTTATCTTTCATATGTATCTTCCTTTCACATTCGCGTGCAATTCGTTCCTTTGCATTTGAGTCAAGGAACGGCACTTTCTGAGATATTTCTTCAACTGTGGGATCATCTAAATTTTTAAAGTTTTTAAAAATATCATCCTTGTCTGAGTTTTTCATAGCAGCCATCCTTTCTCATATATTCCTTGCATTCCAGTATTATTTTCAAACGTTTTCGTGCTCTGATACTTCGTTTCTGAACTGCAGCGGCAGTCATTGACAATGCTTTGGCTATTTCATGTGTGGATTGTTCATAAAAATATTGTCTCATTATAATTGATGTATCAGGTTCGCCAAGTTCCTTTATAAGCTGCCATAGCTGCTGATTGAAAAGCTTTTGTTCTGTTTCTTCCTCCGGATTTTTCTGATCTGACTGCAGAATAATTTCTTCCTGATCTATTGATGATGTTATATTTTTCTGATATGTCAGACGACGATATGTATCAATAGCAGTTCTTTTTGCAATAGTGCTGAGGTATCCTTTTAATGTACCACTGGAAGGTGAATAAGTCTCTGCATTGTTAAATACCTCTACAAATATATTGCTTACACAGTCATCTATATCTTCCTGACTTGCAACACTTTTGAGTTTATTTAAAACAATGGCGTAGACTAAGTTACTATATTGGTCAATTAACACTCGGTAACCACGCTGCGGGCAGTCCGTGATTAGTTGTCTCCATTCGTAATCGGTCATTAGTTTCATCCTTCCTATGGTATTATTTGAATCGATTCACCCTATACATTCGTTTGAAGCTGATAATTTCGGACAAAAAAATAAAAAATTTTATTTTTTTATATATTTGATCCCGTATTGGTTAGCTGATATCTGCTATTATAATTATATAAAATGTATAATGCCTACTTTTAAAAAAATAGCGTGCTCAGATTATATTATATCACAATAAATAATTAATTTATACAAATTAATTATTTATTCTGGAAGCTAAAATTATTTACAATTAATGTAACAATATACAGTGAGAACCTGACACCGATACATCAGTAGGATATTTTGAAACAGAAGAGCAGGAAGTGCACTGAATATGACGGTAGGGCTGCCGGCTTATTCATTCTATAATAGCGGATACAAGGTAGCAATAAAATTAAAGAATGTATCTGATAAGCCTATTTATGATCTTGAACATAAAATAACAGATCTGATAATAAGTCTTATCAGAATATTATGCAGCCTTTTGCATCAGCAATGTTTGCAGGAGACTGCATAATTATTTACAGAAAAAGAATAGTGTAAACTGAAATATTAAATCTGTGTTTCTTATACATAAAAATTAACGCCTGGCTAAAAAGCCGGGCGTTAATTTTTAATATAGATATTTTTTAAATCTCAGTTCTCCTTACACGGGCCTCCCCCGAGTTAATAACGTCAGTCTGACCATTTTCATATTTTACAACAAGTCCGGCATTATCGTCGATATCTACTGCAACAGCGTCCTTCTGTATACCTTGTGCAGATATTGTGACAGGTTTCCCTATTATCCATGAACGTTTACGGTATTCATCAAGGAAGCTTCTGTCTGAAAGTGATCCGGAATCATTTATAACATAATCAATAACAGTTGCTATTATCTGTGAGCGTGGAATGACTATGCCTGTTTCGTCTTCAAGTGATGATGCAATTTCAAGCAGTTCCTGGTCAAATGCCGAGCGTATGGAACCCACGTTTATGCCTATTCCCACAACGATATATTTGAAATTTGCAGCTTCACAGTCAATTGTGGCTTCTGTAAGAATGCCGCATATTTTTTTGTCATTTACCATAAGGTCGTTTACCCATTTTATCTGGGTATTGCATTTATACAACGAATCAATAGCCTTTGCAGCCGAAACAGCAATACATGATGTAAGCATCTGGGCTATATCTATTTTCATATCAGGACGCATGATAATGCTCATATATATGCCTGTGTTTTTAGGAGAAAGAAAGCTTCTGCCCATACGGCCCTTGCCTGAAGTCTGCTTGTTTGCAATAACAATTGTATTTTCCGGAGCACCTTCTTCTGCGAGTTTTTTGGCATAATTATTTGTTGAATCAGTTGTATCAAGAATATAGATCTGTGATTTGTCTATATCCGCTGACAGACTTTGCAGAATGGCGTCTTTTGTTATTGTGTCCGCATTACGCATAAGCCGGTAACCTTTGTTTGTAACAGCGTCTATTATATGACCTTCGTCTTCAAGCTGTTTTACTGCTTTCCATATGGAATTCCGGGAAATGCCGAGATTTCTGCCTAATCTTCCGCCAGAAATATATTCGTTACCTGATTTTATAAGCTCACATAGTATCTTATCTTTTGTAGTCATTTTTTATAATCCTGTCTGTGATAAATATTAAGTTCATTTACCATCTGCAGATATTCCATTTTTTCAAAACCTGCATTTTTGTATAATAAAGCAGCGCGCTTATTGTCAGGACATATTTCGAGCCTTATGCGTGTAACAGATTCATCTATAACTGAATATATATATCTGAAGAATTCTTTGCCCATACCTTTACAACGCATATGGGGTACAACATAAATTTCTTCTATCCATATAACCATTCCGCCGGCTTCCTGAGAAAATGTCTTTGCAGTCAGCGCATATCCGACAGTTTTACCATCGTCCTCAAATATATAGCACTGGGCATATGCATCTGAACGCATGAGTTCATCAAATGTTCTGATGTGGTATTCCTCCGGAATTTTATGGCACACAGCTTCTGATGAATAAAAGTCTTTAGCAAAGCGTATGAAAATGTCCTTGTCGTTTGCAGTTATTTTCCTTATCATTTTTTAACCTCACAGTGTGAATCTTACGAATAATAGTATAGCATAAATAAAGATAAATGTCATTATTATTTTGGCTTACGGGTTTAATCATAAATATAAAGAAGTGAATGAGTATCATTTTATAAATATAATTTCATTAAACTGCCATTAATCACTCACAAAATCTGCTGATAGTAATAAGATATAAGTAGTGATATAAGTGGGGTGGTATAGATGCTTCAGGGGTTATTGCTTGTTCTGGCTGTATGCATTGATGCTTATTTTGCTGCTTTTTCATATGGAAGCAGCAAAATAAAGCTTACTTTTGTTTCAGCTTTTATAGTAAGTTTAATAGGAGCAGCAGCATTAATGATTTCAATATTTTTTTCAGACGTAATAGGTGAAATTATACCCCAGACAGCAGGAAATATAATAGGGTTTATTACATTGCTGCTGCTTGGGCTGGTTACTCTGTTTAAGGATATTATTAAAAATGTTGTCAACAGAAGTGAAAATGGGAAACGGATATGTTTTAAATATGGTGGAGTCGGTCTTGTAGTAGAGATATGCATTGATGGACTAAAGGCTGATATGGATAATTCAAAGGTCATTACCTATAACGAGGCGATAACACTTGGAATAGCATTATCACTGGATTCGCTTGTAAGTGGAGTGGGAGCAGGTTTTCTTGGTGTTAATATGTGGTTTGTTGCATTTAGCGCATTGATTTTCTGTATGATTGCATTGATGTCGGGATATTTTACCGGCAAGCTTTTAAGCAGTAAAACAACCAAGGATCGTTCATGGATAAGTGGGGTTATTCTTATTGTTATTGCGGTGCTGAAGGTAATATAGGAGGAGAGATTTCGACTCTGAGGAGTCGAGCAGGGCTTTCCGGTCGCCCTGCACCTTCGGGTGCGGTAACGCAGGGAAATACATAAACAGGGGTTGGAGTTACAAGAATGCTGAACAGGTTTTTATTGTTATTTGGTATTTACGGATAAGCTATAAATTTGGAGGCTATATCCGGAGAATTACTTGATTGTAAAAAACAGCAATATTATTTCATTAAAGTGGGATATTTATCTCTTTTTCTTAGTGATTTTTACCGAATTATATTGACATACATTTGACACTGTGCTAAAATGGATAGCGTGGCAACTATATTTTATAAATAAAAAAAGAGGAGACAAATGTATGCTGGAACTAAAAGAAATCAAAAAAGTGTATCGCATTGGTGATATCGAGACCAAGGCACTTGACGGAATCAGTGTTGCATTCAGAAAAAAAGAGTTTGTAGCGATTCTGGGAACAAGCGGATCAGGAAAGACAACATGTCTTAACGTTATAGGAGGTCTTGACAGATATGATTCCGGAGACCTTATTATCAACGGAAAGTCAACAAAGGATTTTAAGCCTAATGAATGGGATGCGTACAGAAATAACACTATCGGTTTTGTATTCCAGAGCTACAATCTTATCACACATCTTAGTATTGTAGCAAATGTTGAACTCGGAATGACCCTTAGTGGCGTATCAAATGCTGAGAAGCACAAAAAGGCTCTTGAAGCACTTGAAAAGGTAGGACTTAAGGATCACCTGCACAAAAAGCCTAATCAGCTTTCAGGCGGTCAGATGCAGAGAGTTGCAATAGCCAGAGCACTTGCGAATGACCCTGATATTTTGCTGTGTGATGAACCTACAGGTGCTCTTGATACAACGACGAGTGTTCAGATAATGGATCTTATAAAAGAGGTCGCTAAGGATAAGCTTGTAATTATGGTAACACATAATCCTGATATTGCAGAAAAGTATGCAGACAGAATTGTAAGATTCCAGGATGGAAAAATTGTTTCTGATTCAAAGCCACATATTGAAAAACCTAAAAAGGACGAATTCAAGCTTAAAAAAACAAGCATGAGTTTTTTTACAGCATTAAAGCTTTCTGCAAATAATATCAGAACAAAATTGGGAAGAACGTTTCTTACAGCATTTGCCTCAAGTATAGGTATTATAGGAATAGCACTTATACTCAGCTTATCTGTTGGTTTTCAGATACAGATAGATAAATATCAGAGAGATGCGCTCAGTGAATTTCCGATTATGATAAGTAAAGAAACAGCATCGGTTGATGAAGATCTTATGAAGCAGCAGAGTGAAAGAATGAGTGGCAAAAATGCTGAAGATAAAGGTGTTGCATATCTTTATGATAATGCAATGACCCAGATGACACATGAAAATCTTATAAATGATAAATATATGGATTATATTAAAAATGTAAATCCTGACTTCTGTAAAAGAATAGGATATACAAGACTTATAGGATTTAATATTCTTACAAAGACAGATGATGGTGTAAAACCGTTTATGGCCAGTGCTTCAAGTCAGACTGTTTCTTCATATATAGGATCATACCCTGTAAATGTTGAAGAAAATAAAGAAAACTTTATTTCTGCAAATTTTGATATTCTTGCAGGAGAAGTTAATGATAATGAAACAGACGTAGTTCTTGTACTTACTTCATTAAACGAGTTTGATAAGACTCTGGCAAAAAATCTTGGATTTGATACTGAAAACATTAAAGAAATTAAATACGAAGATATAATAGGAAAGAAAATGCGTATAGTTACAAACAACGATTACTATACCAAAACAGAGGTGAATGGTTCATCTTCTGTATTCCTTCCAAATACTGATTACGATGCACTTTATGACAAGGCAAATAATATTGAGATAACAATATCAGCAGTTGTACGTCCAAGTGAGGATGCGGTTATTTCAAAAATGTTTGAAGGCCTTTTGTATAATGAAAAGCTTGCTGAAAGAATCATGGAAGACGCAAAGAAATCCGATATCGTAAAAGCACAGCAGGGAGCTGATCATAATATAATATCAATGGAAAGCTTCACGAAAGATTCAGAAAAGGATATGGTTCTTGCTTATCTAGGAGGAAGTGATATTCCGTTTATGATAACAATGTATCCGACAAGCTTTGACCAGAAGGACAAATTAGTTGAATATCTTGATGCATACAATGAAGATGTTTCTGAAGAAGAGAAGATCATATATACTGATATGGCAGAAACGATAACAAGTATGACAGGCGGAATAATGGACGGTGTAACACTTGTGCTTATCGCATTTGCAGGTACATCACTTATAGTAAGTCTTATAATGATCTGTATTATAACGTATACGTCTGTTCTTGAAAGAACGAAGGAAATAGGCGTATTAAGAGCATTGGGTGCAAGAAAGAAGGATATAACGCGAGTATTTGATGCGGAAACATTTATTCTTGGTGTCTGCTCAGGATTGCTCGGTGTGTTTATAGCATGGCTGTTGACGTTCCCGATAAATTCTGTTATCTATGACAAAGCGGAGCTTGAACATGTTGCAACATTAAAAATTTCACATGCACTTATGCTTGTTCTTGTAAGTACTGTACTTACAATGATAGGCGGACATATACCGGCTAAGATGGCAGCAAAGAAGGATGCCGTTGAAGCATTGAGAACTGAATAATATATTTTTAAAGCCGATAAAACTTTTAAAAGAGTTTTATCGGCTTTATTTTTTTATTATGTTGTTTTAAATAATAAGTTTACTATTTAAAAGTATGCAGGTTTAATTAGTAACTGATAATTAAGATGCCAGATTGTGAAAAACCCGATACCTTAAGGTTATTAAGGCATCGGTTAAAAAAGATTAAGATTGCAGTGACTGCTAGACACATTGCCAAAGATGATAATTTTGTAATAAATTAATTTTGGTTTCATGATAATTATATTAGGAGTACCACATAAAACCAGATCGGAAGAGCGTCGTGT
>CALMUA010000172.1 GCA_937872775.1 uncultured Ruminococcus sp. | reverse complement strand
CGTCCTTTTATTGGATATTGATCGGATACGGTTAATTAATCAGATTTTTATTAAAATTTTATATCAACCGCTTTGCAATCATACTGTACCACTAATAAAGCCTGACGACCTTCGGGTATATATCTGTTTTGTTGTGGGTATGGATGAATAGTAACCAGGGGAGTTTTACGAGAATACCTGAGTTTTTGCAGGGCTTTCCGATCGCCCTGGACCTTCGGAATCACTGGAGAACTTTGATTTGTGTAGATTTGTGTAAAAGGGGATAGTAACTAATTTAAATTTCCATCATATAATATACAAAATAATATTAAAAAGTGTTGACATTAAAAAGATAAAATGATATTATTAGATAAAGGTAGAGGTGCGGTTGAGATTAGTAGCATCTGTAAGGAAGACCATTCCGTTAACAGCAGATGTAAAAGGTGATACTGCCGAAGAGTGCGTCCTGGTAAAACGTACTTTGGTTATATGTTCAAGAAATATATAACTGTCATCATTCGATGTGATGGAGAGCTATCGATACAATTACAGATTGTGTTTTGTATCAGTATTTTCTGTTTATATTGCATGATGGACCGGTTTATACCGGTTTTTTTGTATCTATTTTTAAATAATTCGGATATTAAAACGGAGGTATTTTTTATGAAACAGTTTAATGTAGGTATTATAGGCGCAACGGGTATGGTAGGACAGAGATTTGCAACTCTTCTTGAAAACCATCCATGGTTCAATGTTGTAGCACTCGCAGCTTCACCTCGTTCAAAGGGTAAAACATATGAAGAAGCAGCAGGCAGCAGATGGGCAATGAAAACACCAATGCCTGAAAAAATGAAAAATATGATTCTTTTTGACGCAACAGCAGATATAGAGGAAATCGCTTCTAAGGTGGATTTTGTTTTCTGTGCTGTTGATATGAAGAAAGACGAAATAAAAGCGCTCGAAGAGGCATATGCAAAAGCAGAATGCCCTGTAGTTTCAAATAACTCAGCTAACAGATTTACACAGGACGTTCCTATGGTAGTTCCTGAAATAAATCCGGAGCATATTGAAGTTATTAAGGCTCAGAGAGAAAGATTAGGCACAAAGAAGGGCTTTATTGCAGTAAAATCAAACTGCTCTATCCAGAGTTATGTTCCGGCTCTTCATCCATTAAGAAAATTCGGAATTAAAAATGTTCTTGCTTGTACGTATCAGGCTATTTCAGGTGCAGGAAAAACATTTGAGACATGGCCTGAAATGCTCGACAATGTAATTCCATTTATCGGCGGTGAAGAAGAAAAATCTGAACAGGAACCACTCAAGGTATGGGGTACTGTTGAAAATGATAAAATTGTAAATGCATCAAAGCCATGCATTACAACACAGTGTCTGCGTGTACCTGTTTCTGACGGACACACAGCAGCAGTATTTGTATCATTTGACAAGAAGCCTTCAAAGGATGAAATATTACAGTGCTGGAAGGAGTTTTCCGGTATTCCTCAGGAGCTTGAACTTCCTCATGCACCAAAGCAGTTTATAAATTATTTTGAAGAGGATAATCGTCCTCAGGCTAAGCTTGACAGAGATCTTGAAGGTGGAATGGCTGTATCAGTAGGACGTTTAAGAGAAGATACACAGTACGATTACAAATTTGTATGTCTTTCACATAATACATTAAGAGGTGCTGCAGGTGGTGCTGTACTTCTTGCCGAATTACTTGCCGCAAAGGGATATTTCGATTAATTTTAATCATGTAAATAAATTTTACAGAAGGGGAATATAACATTATGAAAAATACGTTATTTACCGGTGCAGGTGTAGCTATTGTCACACCTATGAATGAAGACGGTTCAATTAATTATGAACAGTTCGGGACTAATATCGATTTCCAGATAAAAAATGGTACTGATGCTATTATCGTATGCGGAACAACAGGTGAAGCTTCAACCATGACTGATGAAGAGCATCTCGAATGCATAAGATTTACAGTTGAAAAGACAGCAGGCAGAGTTCCTGTTATTGCAGGTACAGGAAGCAATGATACAAAGTATGCAACAGAGCTTTCAAAGCAGGCTGAAGGTGTCGGAGCTGACGGAGTACTTGTAGTTACTCCTTATTACAACAAGACAACACAGAGGGGACTTGTAGCTCATTTCAATACTATTGCTGACAGTATAAACATTCCGATGATCGTTTATAACATTCCGGGCAGAACAGGCCTTAATATTTCAATTGATACTTATAAGGAGCTTGGAAAGCATAAAAATATAGTTGCTGTAAAGGAAGCAAGCGGAAATTTAAGCTATGTTGCACAGCTTATTGCTGAATGTGGTGACATGCTCGATGTTTACAGCGGAAATGATGATCAGATAGTACCTGTAATGGCACTTGGCGGAAAGGGAGTAATTTCAGTTCTGTCAAATATCATGCCTAAGGAAACACATGTTATGGCTCAGTATTGTCTTGACAATAATATTGCAGAGGCTGCAAAGCTTCAGCTTAAATATTTGCGTGTTATAAATGATCTGTTTATAGAGGTAAATCCTATACCTGTAAAGAAGGCTATGAATCTTATGGGCCTTAACTGCGGAGAATGCCGTATGCCGCTTTATCCTATGTCAGATGACGACACAGCAAAGCTTACAGCTTCAATGAAGGCATGTAATCTTATTAAGTAAAATTATTCTGAAAGGATCGAAAATAAATGACTAATATAGCTATTTGCGGAGCAAACGGCAAGATGGGAAAAATAATTTATTCATGCATCTGCGAGAGAGATGACTGCAAAGTAATAGGTGGAATAGACTTAAACACCGAAAGCTATGCTGATTTTCCTATAGTTGCAACGCTATCAGATATTCCTGAAAAGCCTGATGTAATTATTGACTATTCACATCCGAATTCACTTAACGGTCTGCTTGAATACTGCCGCATGACAGGAGTAGCTGTTGTACTCGCTACTACCGGTTACAGCGAGGAACAGATCGCACAGATAAAAACAGCATCTGAGCAGATACCTGTTTTCTTCTCATGGAATATGTCACTGGGAATAAATCTGCTTGTTGAGCTTTCAAAAAAAGCTGCAACAATTCTTGGTGAACAATTTGATATTGAAATTGTGGAAAAACATCATAACCAGAAGATAGATGCACCAAGCGGAACAGCTCTTATGCTTGCCAATGGTATAAACGAGATATTTGATAATAATAAACAGTATGTTTATGACAGACATTCTCAGCGTAAAAAGCGTGAAAAGAAGGAAATAGGAATCCACGCTATCAGAGGCGGTACTATTGTAGGTGAGCATGAAGTAATATTTGCAGGAACAGATGAAGTAATCACACTTTCACACAGTGCAACATCAAAAACAGTATTTGCTGTAGGCTCTATAAATGCGGCTGTATTTTTAAAGAGTAAAGCTGCAGGAATGTACGATATGTCCAGCATGTTAAGCGAAGCTTAATTTTAAAGAATCATCCTGTCTGATTATAAAGCAGGATGATTTTTTTATGTCCGGATAAATTCTGCTATAAAAAATTGTGAAAAAAATTTTTATTTTTACATGAACTTATTTTAATTTTATGATATAATTGTTTTGTTAGGGCTTAATGGTAACAGGGAAAACTAATGGGTGTTATCGGAGCAATATGGGAGGATGTACTAATGGAGAATAACAGGAGAATAAAAAATGCTGTAGCAAAGGCATTGAAGGGGGATACGGTAACAATAGCATACCTTGGAGGTTCGGTAACTGCCGGATATATTCCTGACGTCGGAATTACAAAGGAAAGTTATGCGAAGATGTCATTTGATTTTTTCTGTAATAAGAGTAAGAATCATGACTGCAGGTATATTAATCTCGGAATGCAGGGCCAGGATGCTCTGGCAGGACTTGCACTGACAGAACGGTATCTGAGGATAGAGCATCCGGATATAGTTTTTATAGAGTATGCCCTGACTAATCAGATGGATAATGAAAGTATACTTGCATTTGAGGGACTTATCAGGAAAATATACAATTTTGAAAACTCTCCTGTAATTGTTCTGTTGTTTATTCCGAATAAAGAATTCATTACTTCTGAGTCATACATGAGAAAAATAGGCGAAAATTATTGTCTTGAAATGATAAGCGTATCTGAAAAGATTAAAAATGAGCTGAGTACGGGCAGTATAAAATGGAACGATTATTCGTCTGATAACGGATACCCTAATAAATGGGGACATATATTTATTACAACCTGTATAAATGATTTTTTCAACCGTATATGGAAGGAAAAATATGATCAGGAATTAAAAAATGAAATTAAGCCGTATTTCGGAGATTATTATACATCATACCAGAATGTCAATTTTGAGTCAATCCGTGATATCTATATGACCGGCTTTAAATATGCTGATTCAAATGCACGCTTTCCGTACGCTGTAATTTCAACAAATCAGAAGCAGTCCATTATTTCATTTACTATAAAATTGCGTTCGCTATTTATAATATTTGAGCAGAGCAATGACATTAACTGTGGAGAAATACAGGTTTATATTGATAACAATTATACTGAAAATGTATCCGGATACTGCATATACGGCCGCAATAACCCTACAATGAAGCTCGTATTCAAAGAAAATATAACAGCATTTCATGATGTGAAAATTGTAATGAGAAATGATAATCGCAACAGATTCATTACAATTATTGGAATTGGAATGTGCTGAAATCATATATTTAAAAATAAATTATGGAGGTTATTTGTGTGAATATAATAGGGTTTTCAAAAATATTTATGTCAATATGTCTTGCGGCAGCATTATCAGTACCGGTATCATGTTCTGAATACAGAGGCATGGTATCATCAGACGGTGTATCAGCAGCTGTATCACAATCAGGTCAGTGCGGACCGGATTTGATGTTTGATATAAAAGATGGTGTTCTCACTGTATCAGGAACAGGACCTATGTACACAGATCTTTCAGTACCACTCTGGGACAGAAGCGGCGTTAAATCAGTTGTAATAGGAAATGGTGTAACTGCTATAGGCGACTTTGCATTTTCACATATGGATAAACTTGAAAATATATCAATATCTGATACAGTAAAAACTATCGGCAACAATGCATTCAGCTTTTGTAAGTCCCTTCAGAAAGTTGACTTTGGTGCCAGTATTGAAGATATAAATGCTGAGTCATTTGCTTATTGTACATCACTTAAATCAGTTGTTCTTAAAGATAAAGTAAAAACAATAGGTGATAAGGCATTTTATCACTGCTTCTGGCTTAAAGAAATCACTCTGCCTGAAAGTGTTTCATCAATAGGTAAAAAGGCATTTTTATACTGTGGAACAGGCGAGGCTGGTGCAAATACAAAAACAGTATATAATTTTACTTCCTATACAGTCATGGACTCATATGCTGCAAAATACATAGCATCTCTTGACAAGCTTGCAGATATAGAATCAGAAACACCGGATGTCAAAATTTCTCCATATGAATATTATGATATGGTCTGCCTTTCACTTGGCAGCGGAATTTATTATAACCTCGTAAAGCCTGATACCTATAATAATGACTCTGAAGTTTCAGTTTGTTATATGCCTGATATACAAAGTAATTCTGGGGATATGTTCGGCGTAATGTTCGGACAGGAAGATAAGGAAGAGAATTATTCGTCATCACCAGTTATAAAAAAGCATAGTGACTATAAAGTTGAAAAAATATATACAATGGGTGAGACCGTCAGATATGATAAAAGTAAATACCTCTTCGGAACTGTTGATTCTGTTTACAGCAATACATGCATGACTGTAAATGTTGATTCAAATAAATTATTTGTTATCTGCGACAGTACAGCTCAGATGGAGCCGGGAAAAGACATTGCATTTGAGCTGTCAGAGGGTATATCGGGTGAAAACATGAATGTATGCAAGTCAGAAAAAATAATACAGACATGCTGTGCCCATGGAATATCACTCGGATATAATAAAGAAATCGACAGTACACTTTTTCTGAAGACTACCGATAAATCAGATAAAAATTCTCTGGATAACAGCGATTATTTTTATTTATGCGGTATAAATGTACCGGCAGGAAAGAATGGATTTTCTGTATTATTCGAAGATTATATAAAGAGTGTGGCTGAAATTCCTGTTATCAGTCTTTATAAAACTTCTTTTGCTGCTGACGCAAAGGTTATACCTATTGATGAATCAGAAAAATCAGAACCTGAAACAGGTATGCTCAGTGTCAGATTTACTGATAACGGCGGACTTTTATATCTTAATAAAACAGATAAGATATATCTTTTAAACGGTATTCCGGATCAGGCAAAACCGGGCGATATGTTAAGTTTCAGTAGGCTTAACTCTGTAGAAAAAGGCGTGTACTATGCAGCAGATGTTCAGATGAAAAAAGATATTGCCTATCAGACAGGTGACGTAAACTATGACGGAAAGGTAAATGTCTTTGATCTTATCATGGTAAAAAGCTGTCTTGTAACAACAGAGGTTAAAAATGTGGATAAGTCATATGATATAGACGGTGATACATATTTCAGCGTAAAGGATGCTATGCAGCTTGTTAAAATTCTTTTAGGCAGCAAATAAAAAAACTTTTTATAAAGAAATTAATTATTTTAAAAAACGCTTGACATTGTATTTTAATAGTGGTATAATTATTAAGCACTCGAAAAGAGGACAACAAATAATTATATCGCGGGATGGAGCAGTTCGGTAGCTCGTCGGGCTCATAACCCGAAGGTCGTCAGTTCAAATCTGGCTCCCGCAACCAAAATAAATCACGTAAACATTGTGTTTACGTGATTTTTCTTGTGCGCCCGGCGGCGCACGTCTCTAGTGGGTGAAAGTCCCTAATCCGCCCGACAGTGGGAAGGATATAGCTGAAATCAAGGGTGTCCACCGT
>CALMUA010000171.1 GCA_937872775.1 uncultured Ruminococcus sp. | reverse complement strand
ATAGCCATAAATCATGTAATCACTTCCTAAAAGCGTTCAAAAAGGTATACCTTTTTGAACATATGTAAATATAATAAAAATAATTAAATATAGTGTTCAAAAATATCTGATTAAAAGTTTACGGACATTCGCAAATTATGTTAACTTTTACGAATACTTTTTTATCCAAGCATTGATATTTTATCACTTATCATTTTGATTAATTGTTCTTTTTCTGAATCTTTTAGAGTTTTGCTGACAAATGAAACTTCCCCATTAATTACAAATAATTTTTCAACATTATCAGTCTCAGATATTTGTTTTTCATATGACCTAAACTCATCGCTTACTGTATCTTCTTCATTTACTATAACATTTGTATTTTCGCTGAATGTTACAGCAAATCTATCAAACTCATTAATATCATAACTCTGTTCTTTTATTTCTATTTTTGGTTCTTGTTTTTTATTAAAAGAGCTATCTATATCATTTTTTATTAATTTAATAAAATAATCAAATGGCTTTCTTATAGGTTTTTCCTTCTGATCTGCAATTTGTTTAGCTATTTTAAATTTAGAATACATCTGAACAAAATAATTATATTGTTTTGTTATAGAATCTTCTCCTATTATTCTTTGTGGTATTTTTGAAGTAGAAATAATATCTTGGATCTGCTGTAATTCTTCACAAGAAAAAGTCATTTCACAAGCAATAAAATATTTTGATATTATTGACGATATTTGTGTTGTGTGTTCTTCGTTGTTCTGAATAACCGAGATACTTTCAACTTGCTCTGGTAACTCAATGAATGGTGTAATAATAGAAAACTTTATAGCAATAACTTTTCTGCCTTTCTTTATCGGATAATACTCGTATTTGAGTGATGTTTTTTCGTTAATTTCATTAAGACATTTCTTTAGTATTTTTGAATTAAATTCCTTATATTCAGCATAAGTTTCAGCAGTACAGTTTAACATTGTTCTAAGATCATCTAAAGGAATACTCCATTCTTTTCGAATATGATTGCCTTCAAGATGTAAATAAAGAATATAGCTATATCTGGATGTAAGTTCAATTACATTCTTTAAACGGTACTTAAGATATCCGATATTTTCAATAAAGAAAAAGTATTCCATTGCTTCCGGAGAACAAGCAAGATTTACTTGCCAGAAACCGTCTTTATCACGTTTACATTCTGCTTTTGAAAACAAAGCTATTTTAGTAAATCCGTCCTCTTTATTGTTATCTCTGATTGTTAACACCTGAAAAAGGTTATTAACTCTCTTCTCTAGATCACTTCTTAATATTCTTGAAACTCCAAGTAACCTTTCTAATTCTCCTTTTTCAAAACGTACATAACGTTTCTCTATTTCGTGACTGTTTATTCTTGAAAGATATGCGTCTAATATTTTCAGCTCTGGTAATGTCATAGATGTTTTAGATAAAGTCTGTAATGGATTTGCTTTCTGAACGAGCAAATTATCTATTGATTTCCCCATACTCGTATAATCCGGATAGTTATTTATATCAGGAATCTTCGTTCTTTTAGGCATAGTAAATCCTTCTTTCAACATTATACAAATAGTTTATCATAAAGGTGGTTATTTGTCAACATCTTATTTCCACCCTTAGTGAAAAAGAATACCACCTTTCATGAAAAAACGTACCACCTTTCGTGAAAAAGAGTACCACCTTTCGTGAAAAAGAGTACCACCTTTCATGAAAAAGAATACCACCAATTGTAAACAAAAATTCCTATTTTACGTTGTTTAGAGAATCGGAAATCAAGTAGTAAATCAAGTAATAAATCAAGTAATAAATCAAGCTATCAATCAAGGACAAGATTGAAGAGATAAAAAATAATAAAGTGTGAAAAAGAGTACCACCTTTCACACTTTAAAAAAATATCTATTATATACACATTTACGATAATCATATGTATTTATTATAGTATTACTCAAAATGTTAATCTTTACCCATTTAATACTATAAAATAAAAATATGTTCAGTTTTAATTAATGAAAATCAGAAATATATTGTACGAATTAAAAAAGTGCTATTATGGCACATTTTTATCTTTATCAGTTAACATTGGTATGTCGGCATTAAGCTTATCTCCCATATCATCAGAAATAAGCTTATTTATATATGCATTAAGACTTAACCCTTGACTTTTAGCATGATTGGATATAACTTCTTTTTTTCCTTTTTTAAAAGTAATATTAACTCGATCATAGGCTTTAGCGTTGTATTTATTTTTTGAAGCTGTTGATGTTTTGCTCATAAGATTAATTTCTCCTTTTAGTTTGAAGTTCTCTTAATTTTAACATTTACAGACGTACTTATGCAAGTATAAAAATAACTAAATATTTAATAAATTATTAGTGCAATGCTGTTAACAATAATATCTTGACGTACTGACGCAAGTATGGTACAATATAATTGTAGATAAAAGATATGTTATTAAATATGGCATTGACGAACTTTGAAAAATACTGTAAAATAAAAATGTGCTATAATAGCACATTTTTATACGGGAGGGATCTCTATGATGGATGAAAAAACACTTAAAGACCTTGAATATGATGAAGAATTTCAGATGACAGAAGCTGAGGTGGATTTCCGCTTCAGAGAAGCAGTACGGATACAAAAAGAAATTGCGAGAATAAAAAAGGTACCTACATCTGAATATGATGATCAGAAAAAAATGCCGTATTTACTTTATCCGGATGGACATAGGGAGTATTGATGCAGATTATGAAGACAGAAATGAAACCAATGGTTCTTGTTTTTGCCGGACCTAACGGTTCAGGAAAAAGTACAATTACATCTATGATGACGCCTATTGGTGAGTATATTAATGCAGATGATATAAAAAAGATATTGAGAGTATCTGATTTAGAGGCGGCTCAGATAGCTGAAAAGAAACGTAATCTATGCATTTCTAATCATGATAATTTTACATTTGAAACGGTTTTATCTACAGACAGAAATCTAAAATTATTAATACAAGCTAAGGAAAATGATTTTTTTATTAAAAGTTTTTTCGTTCTTACAAATTCGCCATATATAAATGTAAAAAGAGTAAATCAGAGGGTGCTTTTGGGTGGACATGATGTCCCGAAAGATAAAATAATTAGCAGATATAAACGTTCACTTGATATCTTGCCTGAGCTTATAAAAGTCAGTGATATTTGTAATGTTTATGATAATACCAATACGCCAATGCGTATATTCAGCAATAAAAAAGAAAATTACAGAGCATGGGAGAATAAATACTGGGATATACAGAGCATAAAAAAACTTACGGGTGTAGCTACCTTTAATGCAGTTTTTTATAAAGATTATATCGCTGATCCGTATTATATTGATAATATAAATGAAGCAAGCAATAAAATATTAAAAGAAGCCGGCTTTACATTGGGGTATAATAACGGTGTTGTAACCATTAATAAAAATGATAAGGCTGAAGTGATGAAGCTTTTAGACGATATGCAAAATACAAAGATGCCTAAAATGAAGAAATAAATATGCATAAAGCAGAACGTTGAAATATACGCTCTGCTTTTTTTATTTTTTATTAAAATAACTCTTGACATACTGGTGTAAGTATGCTATAATATAATTGTGGATAAAACAATTAATAATTACATGGGAGGAATCACAATGAAAAAAGTTAAAGTTTTAAAAGGATGGGGCATATTCAAGAACAACGAAAAAGAGAAAAAAGAATACGGATTTGAGTATACGGTTCTTCATCCTGACAACATGGAGTATTCATACATGTGCACGCCGAATGACACAGATATTGAGTGCAACAGTCTTGAAGCTGCTGTAAGATGGATTGAGAATTATTAATTGAGGGGTGAATTTTGATGCGGAAAAAGATTTTTGAGGTAATATTGGAGTCGGGAACGGATGTATACAAAATATATGTTCCAAGTAAAACAAAAAAGGATGCAGAAAGCTATGTGCGTGGCAATGGCGATGTAGTTAGAGTCAGGGAGCATCAATTAGTGAATCCAATCAGTATTGATAAGATCGTCGGAGCATTGAAAACAGGAGGCTTCGGAGAGATGGAAGTAAACCTGATATCAAGAGCATTAAGCGATTGCGATTTCATAGAATGATAGAAATATTTTTTTATTTTGAAAGAAAAAGAGCTACCGTGTCTTTAAATTGTGCTATAATAGCACAATTTAAAATGACAAGGTTGACCGAAGCTTAAAAAAATGATATTATTAATGTATTACGTAATACATTACAATGTATTACACAATGTAATACAAATTAATAAAAAGGAGAGTCAGTAATATGGAAAACCAAACTCAAGATACAAAAGTA
>CALMUA010000170.1 GCA_937872775.1 uncultured Ruminococcus sp. | reverse complement strand
AGACGTGTGCTCTTCCGATCTGGTAAAATTTTAGTTCACTAAACCCAATTCTTTTGTTATTTTTTCGCATGCTTTAACTGAATTTGTTCAAGCCATTAAAAAAATGATAAAATGTATCTCGATACTCGATACTAATTTTACCATATTTTTCAGTTATTTTCAGGGGTTTTCTTCGTGGGTACTACTAGGTAATAATAGTAGAAAAATGATATGTCATATCGTTATCAAAATGCTAATAGTTAATGATTAGCAAAATACTTTCACAGCTTTACATTCTTTACATAGCTAATCAATGGTGAAATCATCTTTTTATCTGTGAAATCAACCTTTTCACCATTGGTCTCTAGTATCGCTTTACCTTCAGCAGACATCTCCGAATCAGATTTTTTCTCAACCGTCTTTTTGAGTAATGCCATCAAACCGCGATGGAGGAAACTGAGTTTTTGATAATCAATCCCTCCACGAAAATGATAAACTTGATTGGGTTGATATGCTTGATTTGGGAAGCCTTTGGCCATAATCTCTGAATAATTCATGATTTTAGGATCAGCAAGTCCAACTGTGAATATTACAAGATGTTTGAACTTGCTTTTTGAAACCAAATCTACGCCAAGTATGCTACCTGCATATAAACCACCCCCATAAATAATCATGTCATATTGACTTAAATCAGATACAGATACTTTTTTCCTATTCAATAAATCAGCATCAAGTGATTCAGCAATCCACTCAGCATATTTTAGGGTCGTACCATAGTGTGTTTGATAGACAACTGCAATATTATTCATTTGAATGATCTCCGTTTATACTTGTCATGAAATAATTGATGTGTTTGTCAACCATGTCAGAAGTGCGTTCTTTTACGCAATGTTGGAATTATTTAACTTTATTTTTACTTTTATGCCCTCTATCATGAACGAAAAGGGCATGATAGTAAATTATATTCTGAATTTAGAAATGAACTAAAATATTCTAGATTTTGACTCTTGTTCCAGACCTTATATGTAATGGAATCAAGATTATAACAATTTGGCCATATAAAATTCATCAACAAAGTCACCATCAATTATCATAGCATTTTTTCTCGTACCTTCGACCACAAAACCTTTTTGCTCATATAATCTTTTGGCTACAAGATTGGTACGGATGACAGTTAGTTCAAGACGTTTAATGCCATTCCCTTTTGCCCAATTATCTAGGGATGTGAAGAATGTCTTGCCGATGCCTTTTCCTCGGTAGTCTTTTTTTATACCCGTTACAATATAGGCGGTATGTTTGATTCGATTAGGCGTGCCGCGTAAGGCTAAAATATAACCGATAATCTGATGATTGACTTCTGCAATTAACAAATAGTTTTTATTGTCCTTTGCACTTTGTATCAAGACTTCAATTGCTTTGATTTCTGAAGCAGTATTTTCTCTTTCGCCAGGTTCATACATCATGAATTTTGTTTCATGATCCAATTCATTCATCATGTTCCAAAATAACTGAGCTTCGTTTGTCTGTAGTTTTCTATATAGAATCTGATTCATAACATTTTCCTTTGCTAAATTCATTGAAAAGCAAAGTTGCAATAAAACTAACTATGATCATAGTTAGTTTTAAAGTGGTTTATTGATTTTTGCTTTTTCTGCCATTTACATAAATCACCGCAATGATAATTATCAAAATTTGGCAGATAAACCAGACTGTTTTCCCTTTAGGATAAAGTACCATTGCACCTATTATAACTGAAGAAAGCAACAGTAAAATACCTATTACTCTTCCGATGAATTTGCTATTTAGCTTCTCTTTATCTGATTGACTTAAGGTATTGTAACCAGCAATTAAAAAGAGCCATTTTCCTCTGAAAAGTTGACTACCCGTCATCATTAATATGACACCTATGATGAGTGCTAGCCATTCATTATGTCCAATTACCATTTACTCTCCTCTTTCATAGCAATCAAGTTTCAAAAATCTCATCATAGCAGTCAACTAAATAATTTGCCTTTTCTTTAACGCTATCCGGCGCATCATAAAAGCTATAACTCTCATCAGTTGTTTCAAACATGGGGATGTCATTTTCGCCATCGCCAATTACTTGAACCCTGCTGCTTTCTAATTTAGAGAGCAGGGTCGCAATCCCACTTTTCTTATTCGTTCCCTGACTAATGATATCAATGTAACTATGATTATGTTGAATGGAAAGGTCAGGATTCTCTTTTATCTGATCAAAGCTGTGTTATTGATTTGTTTCGATTCCGTTAGCATTGTATCCTAACGCCTCCATTTCGTAAATAAATATCTCTTCCAGAGTAAGCGGTAAAATATCAAGAAATGCAGGGGATTTCTGGGTTACGTATTTTTTTATTTCGTCAATTTCACCTTTGCCTATGATGTAATAAACACTTTGTTTTTTCTCAAAATGCAGAATCTCAAGTTCCGGAAAATCTTCTTTAGTATATTCCTGCTTGAATGATGTCTGTATTTTTAAAATATTGTTTTTAATTTCGTCCAGCTCACGGCAGAATATTATTTTACCGTTGTGTATCATTGCGGCACTGTCACATATTTCATTTATCTCCTTTAGATTATGTGATGAAATGATAACCGTCATCTGTCTGTCAAGCATTGCGTCAAAAATAATATCCTTTACGATAATTCTCATTGTAGGATCAAGTCCGTCAAATGCCTCATCGAGCAGGAGATACTCAGTCTGACACGAAAGGCCTGTTATTACGATTGCCTGTCGTTTCATGCCCTTGGAAAATGTGCTTATTTTCTTATCAACCGGAAGATTAACAATTTTTCTGAGTTTTTCAAAAGTTTCGTCTGAGAAGTTCGGGTAATAATTTCTATAGTATTTTTTCAGGTCTTTTAACGTAAATGATGTAAACTGAACGGTTTCATCATTTATGAAAAATATCTGCCTTTTTATTTTGACATTGTCGTACACCTTTTCTCCGTCAATAAGCAGCTCGCCGCTTTCCTGTTTATATATGCCGCACATAAGTCTCAATATTGTTGATTTTCCTGCGCCATTTGAACCGAGAAGTCCGAAAACCGACCCCTTTTTTATCTGGAGATCAATGCTGTCAAGTATTAGATTTCCGTCAATGCTTTTGCTTAGGTTTTTAAATTCAATCATTTGTTTCCACCTCATTTATTCTGTTTATAAGCTCTGGCTTTGTAATTCCCGATTTCAGAGCCTCGTAAACAGCATTGTCAAAATCGGAAAGGATATAGTTTCTTATTGTGGAGTCATTGATTTTTGCAACAAAGCTTCCGCGTCCTGAAAGTGAGTAAATTACCTTGTTGCGTTCAAGCTCCTGATATGCCTTTGCGACAGTGTTAGGATTTATGCCAAGTTCCTTTGCAAGCGTTCGTACACTGGGTATCTGGTCGCTTTCTGCCAGGGTACCCTTTATGATAAGCTCTGTTATTTTCTTATAGAGCTGCTCATAAATAGGTATACGGCTTTGCAGATCAATGCTTATGATATGTCATCACACCTTTCATTTGAATTACTCCTTTTTGTTTCTACGCATAATTATCTTTTTTTATCAATGCGTCTGTAAATGTGTATTAAGTGTACTACATCATCTATTACAGTTAGTATACCATACAGGTTATTATTTGTCAATAAGTTATTTTTATAAAATTCACTCTGTTTTTGTCATTTCTGTGTTATTATTATTATTTGATTGACTTAATACTTATAATAATATATAATAATTATAAGTACAATCCAAATTTTTATATATATTTTTAACAATACAGGAGTGATAAAATTGAAAAAAAAATTAGTTATAATTTCCGCATTTTTACTTTCCATAAGTCTTGCCAGCAGTTTTGTGGCAGGGGCATTTATATCAGGAGATATTAATGATGATGGAATAGTGAGTGCAAAGGACGCAGCAACTTTCAGAAAATATCTTATTGGCAAAAAGGAGCTCGGATGCAGTGAAGAAGCAGCAGATCTTAACAGTGACGGAAAGATAAATGTTGTGGATCTTATTCTTGAAACGGAGCTTTTGCTTGACAGTGGCATTGCTGTTGAGGTTGGGACGCCTGTTTTTTCAATGGAGAGCGGATTTTATGCAAGTAATATGGAGTTAGCGCTGTCAGCAGGGGACGGAGCAAAAATTTATTACACAACTGATGGCTCACAACCTGATACAAGTTCTCAGCTTTATAACGGCAAAATACATATAAGTGACAGATCATCAGAAAAAAATAATTACTCAAATATAAAAGGTATTTCAAATGAAGACTTTACTCCGGAAACAGTTACAAAGGGAACTGTTGTAAAGGCCATAGCTGTTGACAGTCAGGGTAATATCAGCAAGACAGTAAGTCAGACATATTTCTGTGGAATTGATATCAACTCAAAGTATAACGGTTTTCCTGTTATATGCATGACAGTTGATACCGATGATATGTTCGGGTATGAAAAAGGCATCTATGTAAGAGGAAAGGTTTACGATGACTGGGTAGCAGGCGGCGGAAATCCGTATGGCCAGAATACGTGGGAGTTCCCGGGCAACTATACTCAGACAGGTGAGGAATGGGAGAGAAAGGTTTATCTTGAACTGTTTGAAAATGACGGAAAACTTGCATTTTCACAGGATATGGGTACAAGAATAACGGGAAATGCTTCAAGAGCAAATAATCAGAAAAGCTTTAAATTCTATGCAAGAGATAAATACGGAAAGAAAAATATAAAATACAAGCTTATTCCTGATGCAAAGACAGAGATAGATGACACCACAGTAAGAGAAAAGTATAAGAGATTTACACTCAGAAGCGGTGCAAATGATGCTCAATTTGCAAAATTCAGGGATAACTATATTCAGAGCCTCGTAGGTGACAGAGCATTTGAGACACAGTCATCAAGACCTGCGATACTATTCCTTAACGGCGAATACTGGGGAGTATATTGCTTGCAGGAGGACTACAGCGACAGCTATATTGAGAATAACTATAACATACCTGAGGATAACGTTGTTATAATATCATGCGGATATGAGGTTGATGATGGTGTTGAGGATGATATTAATCTATACAATGATTTATTGAATTTTGCATCTTCAAATGACTTGTCAGTAACCCAGAATTACAACAAAATTTCCGGAATGATGGATATGCAAAGCTTTATTGACTATTACTGCTGTGAAATATTTATTGCCAACCAGGACTGGATTAACAATAACAACAATTATAGAATATGGCGTTCCAGAACTGTCACAGATCAACCGTATGAGGACGGAAAATGGCGTTGGATGATGTATGATACAGAATATTCATTGAGCCTGTACGGAGGTATGATGGGTGGTACATACACTTATGACACAATGGCAGATGCATTATATGGCGCACAGAATACTTCACAGATAAAAGAAAATGCAAAGTTATTCAATCAGCTGATGAAAAATAATGAATTCAAACAGTGTTTTGTTTCAACATTCTGCGACCTTATGAATGAAAATTTAAGTAAAGGCAATATGCTTTCAGTTCTGGATAATTTCGAGAAAATGTATGAGCCCGTAATGACAGATCAGGTTAGACGTTTCGGTCCATCATGGAGCGGATCAGTTGCCGGAGGAGATAACCCATGGAGTGGTGGAGATATGCCTTGGGGTGGCGGAAATATATTCAATCCTGATATAAATACCGTTGCAGCACAGCAACCTGGTTCTGAGCTTTCAACATTCAAGTCCGAGATTTCAAATATCAGAACATTTATTAATCAAAGAGAGCCATATATTTATCAGATGTTCACAAAGCATCTAGGCCTCAGTGGAAAGACAGCTCAGGTATCGGTTCAGGTTAATAACGCTAATGGGGGAACAGTAACTATAAATACAGTTACTCCAGAATTAAAGGATAACAAATGGATCGGAAAGTATTGCACAGAGTATCCTGTAACTATTACTGCAAATGCTAATGAAGGATATAAGTTTACAGGCTGGACAGGTGTAACTGCAGGTGCATCAGATAGAACTATCAGTGTTCCTGTTACGGGAGATATTTCGGTAACAGCGAATTTTACAAGGAACTAATGCAATTATTGTACAAATTTACGACAAAGTAAATATATAAAAAAATCGCCTGAAAAGTATAATTATATCATTATGCTTTTCAGGCTTTTGTTTTTTAAATAACCAGATAAACAAAAACAGCAGCACTCTACAAGAAATGTATTGTGTTGCTGTCTTGTTTCAGATATTGATCTGCTACTTCAAAGCAAATATGGAACCTGCCTTAGAGGCGGGCTCCATATTTGATCAAGTTATATATATTTGTTTTTGGAAAATCATTTTAAAAGGTCTTTTATTTTATCAAAGAAGGTCTTTTTCTTTTCATAGTTTTTTTCATCAAGTGAAATTTCAAATATCTTGAGCAGATCATTCTGTTGTTTGTTAAGATTTTTAGGAACTTCAACATTTACCTTAACGTACTGATCGCCTCTGTCAGTAGAACGTTGAAGTTTCTTTACACCCTTGCCCTTAAGACGGAATACTGTACCTGTCTGAGTACCTTCACTGATTGAATATTTAACGTTGCCATCTATAGTAGGTACAACGAGTTCATCACCCATTACAGCCTGATAATATGTTATAGGTATTTCGCAGTGAATATCATATTCATCTCTTTCAAATATAGGATGAGATTTAACATGTATAGTAAGATTAAGATTTCCGTTAGGACCGCCGTTAATTCCTGAATCACCCTGGCCGCTTACACGCAGAGTCTGACCATTGTCAATACCTGCAGGTATATCTACAGAAATCTGTTTGGATATACGGATACGACCGCTGCCGCTGCACTTGATGCATGGATTTGATATGATTTGACCTTTACCACCACACTTAGGGCATGTTTTCTGTGAGGAAATAACTCCGAATGGTGTACGCTGTGCTACCTTTACCTGGCCCATACCGTTACATTCAGGACATGTCTGAGGTGATGAACCGGCAGATGCACCGCTTCCGTTACATTCTGAACATTTTTCAAGTCTA
Source organism: uncultured Ruminococcus sp. (assembly GCA_937872775.1). Classification (GTDB taxonomy): domain Bacteria; phylum Bacillota; class Clostridia; order Oscillospirales; family Ruminococcaceae; genus HUN007. The sequence continues at coordinate 7,778 of CALMUA010000170.1, read as the reverse complement.
TTTATTTTTATTTCACGTTTTACACCTGAGCAGGCTTCCATAAATGAAATGGTTATGGATGTGTCTATATCCTGACCTCTTCTCGGTGAATTTGCACGTGATGTTGTTCTTCCACCACCGAATGAGCTACCGCCGAATGAACCACCGAAAAGATTATCAAAAATATCACCCATGTCACCGAATGGATTAAATCCGCCTGCTGAACCGCCACCAAAACCGCCGCCTCCATAATTAGGATCGACTCCTGCATGACCAAATTGATCATAGCGTTCTTTTTTAGATGGGTCTGATAATACTTCGTACGCTTCGTTTACTTCTTTAAATTTTTCTGCACACTGCTTGTCATCCGGATGCAGATCAGGATGGTATTTTCGTGCCAGTGAACGGTAAGCCTTTTTTATATCATCCGCTGAAGCATCCTTCTGAATACCAAGCACTTCATAATAATCTCTTTTATCAGCCATATGTTCCTCCATTATAAATACTTTGTAAGCAAGAAAGCCTTAACTGCTTTTAATAAGCAGGGCAGCTCACTTAAATTAAAGCTCAATCCAGATCCGGATTTTACCCATGCCGTATTAAAATATGACCGTTGCTTTAATAAGCATGGTACATTGCTCTGCGGTTATTAATGGAGCGAAATCGGTATTATTAGCTGAGCTTCTTGCCAATATTTGTTATTTAATTGTAAAATGGAATTTGGGCGGACATAAAATCCACCCTTATTCCGATGCTTCAAGAGGGGAGAGAAACATCATAATATATTAAATCAGGTATTAAGCTTCAGTGAAATCAGCATCAACAACATTATCATCTTTCTTTTCGTCGTTGACATTTCCGTCAAATCCGCCTTCTGCACCTTCCGCACCTTCCGCACCTTCTGCAGAAGCTGCCTGCTGCGCTGCGCCTGCCTGCTGATATACTTTAGATGAGAGCTCATAGAATAATTTCTGGAGTTCTTCTGTTTTAGCCTTTATTGTTTCTGAATTATCTGTTTTTAATGCTTCCTTGAGTTCATCACATTTGCTCTGGATAGGAGCCTTTTCAGATTCGCTTACCTTATCGCCAAATTCTCCTAATGCCTTTTCACACTGGAATACTAAGTTTTCACCGTTGTTCTTTGTGTCAACATCTTCACGATGCTTCTTGTCTTCTTCAGCAAATGCTTCAGCATTCTTAACAGCCTTTTCAATATCATCCTTAGACATATTTGTTGAAGCTGTGATTGAAATATTCTGTTCCTTGCCTGTTCCGAGATCCTTTGCAGAAACATGAACGATACCATTCTGGTCAATATCAAATGTTACTTCAATCTGTGGAATTCCTCTAGGAGCAGGAGCAATACCGTCAAGTCTGAACATTCCGAGCTGTTTGTTATCCTTTGCAAATTCACGTTCACCCTGGAGAATGTTTATATCAACAGCAGACTGATTATCAGCCGCAGTAGAGAAAACCTGTGATTTCTTTGTAGGGATAGTTGTATTTCTTTCGATGATCTTTGTGCATACACCGCCCATTGTTTCAAGACCGAGTGAAAGTGGTGTTACATCAAGAAGGAGAAGACCTTCCTTAACGTCACCGCCAAGAACACCGCCCTGGTATGCTGCACCAAGAGCAACACATTCATCAGGATTGATACCCTTGAAAGGATCTTTACCTATACGCTTCTTTACAGCTTCCTGAACTGCAGGAATTCTTGAAGAACCACCAACCATAAGAACCTTATGGAGATCGCCTGCTGATAATCCGCTGTCACGGAGAGCCTGATCAACAGGTCCCATTGTAGCCTGTACAAGGTCTGCTGTAAGTTCATTGAACTTAGCCTGTGTAAGTGTAAGATCAAGATGTTTAGGACCTGCGGCATCGCCTGAAATAAATGGAAGATTGATGTTTGATGTAGGAGTTGATGAAAGTTCAATCTTAGCCTTTTCAGCAGCTTCCTTTAATCTCTGCATTGCAAGCTTATCACCTGTAAGATCAATGCCTTCAGTTTTCTTGAATTCAGAAGCCATCCAGTCAATTACTCTCTGGTCAAAGTCATCACCACCAAGACGGTTGTTACCGGCAGTAGCAAGAACTTCTGTTACACCGTCACCCATTTCAATGATGGAAACATCGAATGTACCACCGCCAAGGTCGTATACCATTACCTTCTGATCTTCTTCTTTATCAACACCGTATGAAAGAGCAGCAGCTGTAGGTTCATTGATAATTCTCTTTACTGTAAGTCCTGCAATCTGTCCTGCATCCTTTGTAGCCTGTCTCTGTGAGTCTGTAAAGTAAGCAGGAACTGTGATAACAGCTTCTGAAACCTTTTCACCGAGATATGCTTCTGCATCAGCTTTAAGCTTCTGAAGAATCATAGCTGAAATTTCCTGTGGTGTATAGTTTTTACCATCTATATTTACTTTATAGTCACTTCCCATGTGGCGTTTAATAGAACTTACTGTTTTTTCAGGGTTTGTAATAGCCTGACGTTTTGCAGTCTGGCCTACTAATCTTTCACCTGAACCTGTTTTTGCAAATGCTACTACTGAAGGAGTTGTTCTAGCACCTTCTGAGTTAGGGATAACTACTGCGTTACCACCTTCCATTACTGCTACACATGAGTTTGTTGTACCTAAGTCAATACCAATAATTTTTCCCATTGTTAATTCATCCTTTCAAATAAATATGGTTTTAATATTTTATTAAGTTTTTGTTAAGCTTAATTCAGTCGGTAATATAAAGGCTGAATTAAGAGGATCCGCCGTCAGGCAGTTATATAGTAACAGAAACCATTGAATGTCTTATTATTCTGTCACCAAGCTTATATCCCTTCTGGAATACTTCGCATACAGTATCTGCTTCAAGCTCATCGCTTTCTGCCTGCTTTATTGCATTGTGCAGATTAGGATCAAACGGCTTTTGCAGCGCATCTATTTCTGTGACTCCTATTTTCGCAAATATGTCTTTCATCTGCGTAAAGATCATATCAATGCCTTTTTTGAAATTTTCATCTGAACAAGGAGTATCAAGTGCTCTGTCAAAGTTATCAATTACCGGCAAAAGCTCTGAAATTGTTTTTGCAGTTGCATCGCCATATGCCTCAGTTTTTTCTTTGCTTGTTCTCTTTCGGAAATTATCAAATTCCGCGAACAATCTCATGTATTTATCTTTTTCATTCTGAAGTTCTTTTTCAAGTGCTTCTATTTTAGCACTCTGATCATCATTGGAATCTATATGTTCTGTTTCCGCAGCTTTTGTTTCTTCAGCATCCTGAGTTTCTTCAGATATTTCTGCTTCATCTGCAGTTTCTGTTAAGTCAATATCCTGTTCTTTTGGTTTCTTCTCTTGGTGGTTCTTTTTATTCATTATCTGTGTCCTTTCCCGCAAAATAATCAGTTTCTTCTTTAGAAAGAATATCGGTTATTTTTTGCGTAAAATATTCTATATATGGTATTATCTTTGAATAATTAAGTCGCATAGGGCCAATTATTCCAAGTGAACCTGCGTTTTTATTACCTTTATGATATTTTGAAACTATCATACTTGAGTTGCTTATAACAAAATCATTCTTTTCTTCACTGAATACGACTTGTATTCCACTGAAGCTGTCATTAAGCAATGCTGCAAATTCGTCTTTATGTTCAATAAATTTGACAATATCATTTTTATCAAATTCATTGCAGGAAAGAAGATTTTTTTCACCGCTTATTGTCAGTTCATTCTGAAGAAGATCACGTGAAAGTTCACAGAGTCCTTTTACCAGAGGAGCAAGAGTTATCATATACGCTCCGAGTGCTGTAATAAGCTGATTCATGCGTTCTTCTGAAAGTGTTTCAATAGAAACGCCCTGAAGGTTTTCCTGAATATAGTGAGCGAAAAAATCCAGCTGTTCATCATTAAGATCAAATTCAAGTCTGCATGCTTTGTTTTTTATACTTCCGTTTGAAGTAATAAGAAGAATAAGATACAACCTTTTTCCTGTCGGAACAACGTCTACTTTTGTAATAACGGAAAACTTAGGTGCAGCATTTGCAACCACTGTAGCACACTTTGTAAGTTCTGCCAATGCTTTGCCGGCACTTTGTATAATAGACTCTTCTGTCAGATTTTCTTCCTGACCAAGCATATCATCAAGTTTTGAACGTTCACTTTCTGAAAGCTGTTCAATTTTCATAAGTTTGTCTATATAAAGTCTGTATCCGATGAATGTAGGAACTCTTCCTGCTGATGTGTGAGGCTGTTCGAGATATCCGAGCTGTTCAAGCATAGACATATCATTTCTGATTGTTGCCGCCGAAACATTAATGCCAGGCACTTTAGCAATCGCCTTTGAACCAACAGGTTCACCCGTAAGAATATATTCGTCTATGATAGCCGCCAGTATTTTTAATTTTCTTTCGTCCATTGCCTCACCTCCAAATTAGCAATATAAATTTGCAAGTGTTAGCACTCGATGCCTTTGAGTGCTAAATATAATTTAACATTATTATGGCCAAATGTCAATGGGTTTATTCATTTTTGTGTACAATGTCAATAATTCTATTATTTATAGGAATATGATGTGACATTTGCACAACAAAAAATCCATATACATATAAATCTGTAATATGCATATGGATTAATTTTTAGTTTTGCATCAGAAAAAGCTTGTAGAACTGATCTGAATCATATAAATTTTCCTGAACCTGAATATGTGTATCGGATGCAGTATCAGAGTTTCTGGCATTTTCATAAGCCTGATTTACAAAGAAAAGCTGCGAATCTATATGCTTTCCATGACTGCTTTTCTTTTTATAAATTCCGGTGCCATACTGGACTCTTGCTTTTACGTTATCATTTAAAATAGTTTCAAACATGCTAATGATTTTATTCTGTATATCTTTGTCATATACAGGTGCTGCTACTTCTACACGCTTAACCGTGTTTCTTGTCATAAAATCAGCTGAGCTTATATATATTTTCCTGCGTGACTGTGTACCGAAAATATAAATTCTACTATGCTCAAGAAATCTTCCTACAATACTTGTAACACGGATATTTTCTGTTTTGTCCTTTACTTTGGAGATAAGGCAGCATAATCCACGTATAATAAGTTCTATTTTTACTCCGGCCTGCGAAGCTTCAACAAGTTTTTCTATAATCGCCTTGTCTGAAAGAGAATTTATTTTTATACCTATAAATGACTGATTGCCAAGTCTGGCTTCATGAATTTCATTTTCAATAAGGTCAAGTACCTTATTTTTAAGGCAAAGAGGCGCAACAAGCAGATGTTCGGTGTTTTCAACAAGATGTCCCAGTGACAGGGCGTTAAATACTTCAAGAGCCTCTGCTGCTATATCGCTGTTTGCTGTTAACAGTGAAAGATCGGTGTATAATTCTGATGTCTTTTCATTATAGTTTCCGGTTCCTATCTGTGTTATATGTTCAACCTTGTCGCCTTTTTTTCTGGTAATAAGGAGAAGCTTCGAGTGTACTTTGAGTCCTTTAGGACCGTATATTATGGTGCATCCTGCATCCTGAAGCCTTTTTGACCATCCGATGTTATTTTCCTCGTCAAATCTTGCACGGAGTTCGACCAGAACAAGCACGTCAATTCCTCTTTCAGCCATATCTATAAGCGCCTGTATGATTTTGCTGTTTTTAGCAAGGCGGTAAAGCGTTATTTTTACTGAGATAACAGTAGGGTCATCAGCAGCTTCATTGAGCATTCTGATAAAAGGTCTTATGCTTTCATAAGGATAGCTTAAAAGAATATCTTTTTTCCTTATCTGGACAACAAGAGGTAATTTATCAGATATTGAGGATGATTTCTGAGGAGTAAAAGGTGGGTAGCAAAGTGATTCGTATCCGGCAATATTTTTAAGCGCAAATGCAAAAGAAAGGTCAAGCGGTACATCTGAAGTAAATATCTGGCTATTGTTAAGTTCAAGTCTCTTGCACAGGTATTTGATACTGGCACTGTTTTTATCACCTGCAATCTGGATTCTTACAGGTGCAAGCTTTTTCCTTTTCTTTATTAATTCTTCCATGAGATTAAGAAAATCAAAGTCACAGTCAAGAAATGAGTCATCATCCTCATTGATATCTGCATTTCGTGTAATTCTTATAATTGATTTATCAAGTACGTTATAATTTTCAAATACATCAGATGCATATTTTAAAATAATTTCTTCTACAAGTACAAATCGGAAAGGTTTGCTGTTAAGCTGAATAATTCTTTTAAACGAGTCATTTACAGGAAGAAGTCCAAGCTTTATTCCTGATTTTGATTCAAGATGAACAGTTATATACAGCTTTTTATTTTTGATAAAAGGCAGAGGATGTCTTTTGTCAATTATAAGAGGGGACAGCAAAGGCATAATTTCTGTTTTGAAATATTCACTGATGTATGCTGCTTCAATGTCTGTAAGTTGATTTGCAGGTACATATTCTATTCCCTGTTTCTGAAGAAGCCGCATTATATCATAATATGCCTTGTCTTTCTGTGGTTCTATTTTTCTTACACGTTCAAATATTGTATCAAGCTGTTCTCCGCTTGTCATATTTGTTTTATTTTCACGCTGATTTTCATCTGTATGCAGCTGATCAAATAATGTCCCCACTCTTACCATAAAAAATTCATCAAGGTTTGACTGGAATATTGATGTAAAAGTAAGGCGTTCCAGCAACGGAACATGGGGGTCAAGTGATTCCTGCAGCACACGTTGATTAAATTTTAACCATGATAACTCCCTGTTATCATATATGTTTTCACTCATTTTTTCACCTCTGTATCTTAAGTTTTTAATATTTTGATTGTGACATCTATAGTTAATGGAAAAATTTCAGGCTGCCATTAAAATTCATTTTGCCAGTAGTTTAGCTTTTTAACCTTCAGTGTAGTTTTAGAAAAGACCGGATATCTTATGTGAAAATAAAGAAAATCTATTAAGAAAGTTTTAATATAAATAAAAACTGTTGACAATTGCTTCATATTATGATATAATAAAAGACAGTTCATGTGTTAATTTTATTCAGTTTATAAGCGGGTGTGGTGAAATTGGCAGACACGCCAGATTTAGGTTCTGGTGCCGTGAGGTGTGCAGGTTCAAGTCCTGTCACCCGTATTGTATAATTGGATAACAAAACGTCTGAACCTTGAACCAATCAATGACATGTTGATTGCACAGACGGTTTTCTATACTATGTAATAATAGTAATGGAAAAAACGACTCCAGGCATTCCTATGCTCTGGCTCTCACGAGATGTATCTGTATGTATGAAATAATTGCTTACGGTTGTCACTCATTTATAAGTCTGAATATGTATCGCTCATACCTTAACTTCGGCATACTATATAATGCTTCATTGTCTTTTAGTTCTGCTGTAAAGGAACCGAGTAGTCATGGCGTATTTCACTGAAGGCTATTCATACATCAAAAATATATTCAAGGGTTAAATTGTCAAGATTCTATTTGAACATAAAAACAAGCCTTCCAGATGTGGTACATTACAACTGAAAGACTTGACACAATCTATTACAATGTGCTATAATACACCTGATGCATAACAGCGTGAAGAAATAGCGTTCTCACTAAGTCATAAGTGTTTGTCTTAACACCTGAATGATTAAGAGATAAGATTTGTCGCCAAACAAGTCTTATCTTGTGGGGATGCTTATTTTTATATTACAACGTTATTATAACAAATATAAATTTGTTTGTCAACATATTATATAATTTTATATAATAATATATGTATGTGTTAAAATGATATGAACCAATAAAAAGAGAAATCCAGCCAAAGATATG
>CALMUA010000169.1 GCA_937872775.1 uncultured Ruminococcus sp. | reverse complement strand
TTTCTCAAAATTAGAAATTATTTACACAGCTATGGCGCTTGGTGAATAATTCAGGATAAGTTATGATATAATTCAGATAGACTCCTACTTTTTTCGTTCGGACGATGTGCTATTACTGAACATAACCATTAAATCTATTGTCTCAGAGGAATTATGACACCCCATATAAGTTATAAAAACCATATTGGAATGTAAATACATTATGTTAAAAATAGCAAATTAAATAATCTTACCATATTGGAAACACTTTAAAAGGAGCTGTAAAAAAACAACTCAAAAAAACGAAACCACATTCTCATTTATTTTGAGACTGTGGTTTCGTTTTTTTATTACGTAAGCACCTTAAGATTAAATACTTCGGTTCATTCTAAGCAATGATCCATGAACGCAAACAGTATTACTTTTAGACTCTCCCCCTTGACATCCCCTCCCACAAGGTCTATAATAATAAACAGAACAGACAGGGGAGTCATACTCAGACTGAGAGGAAGCATAAATTGCTTCGACCCTTAAACCTGATGCGGATTATACCGACGTAGGGAGCTTTGCTGTGTAATATTGCATATGTGATAATACGGAACAAATCATGCTACGGTTTGTTCCGATATTTTTTTGAGAGGACTTGAGTTTTAATGAATTACAAAACACAAATGGAAGCAGCAAAAAAAAATATAATCACAAAGGAAATGGAGATAGTAGCAAAGAAAGAATACATGGATCCTGAAAAGCTCCGTGCACTTGTTGAATGCGGTCAGGTAGCCATTCCTGCAAATATCAATCACAAATCCCTGTCACCTGAAGGAATAGGCACAGGCCTTAGAACAAAGATAAATGTAAACCTTGGTATTTCGGGAGATGCAAAAAACTATGATATGGAATTTGACAAAGTAAGAACCTCAATCAAATTCGGTGCTGAAGCAATAATGGACCTGAGTAACTACGGCAAAACAAATAAGTTCAGAAAAGAGCTTATAGAAATGTCTCCTGCAATGATTGGAACAGTTCCTATGTATGATGCTATCGGCTATCTTGAAAAGGATCTTCTTGAAATATCAGCAAAGGATTTTTTAAAGGTTGTTGAAGCACATGCCAGAGAAGGCGTTGACTTTATGACTATTCATGCCGGAATAAACAGACGCTGCGTTGAAGCTTTCAAGAGAGACAAGCGTAAGATGAATATAGTTTCAAGAGGCGGTTCTCTGTTGTTTGCATGGATGGAGATGACAGGAAATGAAAATCCTTTCTTTGAATACTATGATGAGGTTCTAGAAATACTCCATGAATATGATGTAACTATAAGCCTAGGTGACGCACTTCGTCCAGGATGTATCGATGACAGCTCAGACGCAGGACAGATTTCAGAGCTTATAGAGCTTGGTGCACTTACAGAAAGAGCATGGGCAAAAAATGTTCAGGTCATGATAGAAGGACCGGGACATATGGCAATGAATGAAATCGCCGCTAATATGCAGATGGAAAAACGTATCTGTCACAATGCTCCGTTCTATGTTCTCGGACCACTGGTAACAGATATATTCCCGGGCTACGATCATATCACATCAGCTATAGGCGGTGCTATTGCTGCTGCAAACGGTGCCGACTTCCTGTGCTATGTTACACCTGCAGAGCATTTAAGACTTCCTGACAACGACGATGTTAAGGAAGGAATAATCGCAAGCAAGATTGCAGCTCATGCCGCAGATATTGCAAAAGGTATTCCTCACGCAAGAGATTTAGACAACAAAATGGCTGAAGCAAGACATAATCTTGACTGGGAAGAAATGTTCAAGATAGCTTTTGACGGTGAAAAAGCAAGAAAATTCTTTGAACAGACTCCTCCGTCAGACAGACATTCCTGCTCAATGTGTGGAAAAATGTGTGCAGTAAGGACAACAAATATGATTCTTGAAGGAAAGAAAGTTGAATTCTGTTCTGAAAAGTAATAAATAAAAATATTATACCAAAAAATCCTGGTTCAAGTAGGTAGCATATAAAAGTTTTGAAAAATTTAATATGCAAGCCTATATGGCAAGGTACGAAAAAATCCCGGCAATGCTTGAAAAACAGCTTTGCTGGGATTTATTTCTTCCAGAGTCTTTTTATAATTTAATAAATTTCTTCAAACATAATTAAATTTATACTTTCCATCACTTTATCACATCATTGACCTTATATATTGTAACATCACTGAATCCCTGTGCACGCCATAGGCTTTCATCAAACAATGCCTCATTTATCCCGATTGAGTGTCCTGAAAGATAGACTTTACCGTCATCTGTTATATTTGTTATTATCATTACATGAAATATTGTTTTTTCGATTCCCAGATAAACAAGATCTCCTACCTGAACATTATTTTTGTGTATGTAATCAACTACATTATTAACATTTTTCTTTACATCATCCTTTGAAACAACAGGAATTTCTATGCCCTGTGAATCTGAGAAAAAATGATCTTTACCATATGCGATCTGCCACTCTGCGCTTGACCATGAGTTGCACCAGACATAGCCATCGTTAGCATTCATAGGCTGGATGGTATCTATGTGTATTGACGATACACCGTCTGAATATATATGTCCCATTGAAAAGACTGTCTCTGTAACCCGAATTTCTTCATCTTCCCCCATAATGCCGGCAACTTTGTTGAAAATATTATTTTCAGCTAATACTATACCCTTATCAAGCTTTCCTGAAAATTTGTCAAGCTCTTTCCTTATCCATGGTACATCATCCGAATATCTGTGCATATACCAGTTATCATTCATCTCGTATCCACCTGAACGAATACACTGTGATACAAAATTCGCACAATCTGTTATTCCTTCGCTCAGATATGGATAAACATCAGTATTATCCCTGTTATCTGCACATGATGCAGCATATTTTCTTACAGCCTGTCTGTCGTAAAATACGTTAAACTCGTCTGGAAATGGATCATCGTTATCACATCGCCCATCACCGTCTGAATCAGGGAATTCAGATGATACCTTATTTGTCTGACTTGTATCATTTTTCGCAGATGCTTTGTTATCATTAATTATTTCGTTATGAAGAGTCTGACTGCATGATGCTGATGAAAATGCAAAAAATATACACATCAGAACAATTACATATTTTTTAAGAAATTTTGTCACATACTCAAATGTCTTATTTTCTGTCAACTTTAATACTCCTCCCTGTATAAATTTATACTTGTCACTTAATACCGTCAACTCCTGATTGCTTACGGAATATATCTACACCAGCAATAATATAAGCTGAATATACATAAATTGAAAATACAAATGCTGACTGTTAAAAAGTCAGCATTCTGCATTTCTTACTTTATTTCTGATATACTTAACTTATCGCCACGCCCTATCAATTCAACAAAAACAGAACCTGTCATACGAAAATTACAACATCTACAATACTATTTCTTCCTGTGAAAGAGAGCCTTTAAGCATATCAATTTCCTCTGCATTCATCATCTTTTCAGCATTCAGAAGCATGATTATTTTTGAATTTGCCTTGCCCACGCCATCAATATATTTTCTTGATTTTGAATTTTTACTTACAACTGGAACAGGAGAAATATTTTTTTCATCTATATCCACAACTTCATCTACTGTATCTACAATAAATCCTACTTCAAGATCATGTATATCCAGTATAATGATACATGTTCTTTCATTATATTCTAATAACGGTTTTGAAAGACTTGTACGTACATCAATTACCGGAATAACAATTCCACGAAGATTAATAATTCCTTTTGCATAATCAGGGAATTCAGGAACTGGCACGATTTCCTGTATCTCAATAATTTCTCTGACCTGTTTAATAGGATAAGCATAATATTGATTATCAATAAAAAAAGTAAGATAACTTTCAATATTGCTCTGCTCTTCTAATTCTTCTGTTTCCTTTACATCCCAATGGTTTTCCATAACGTCACTCCCATTTATTAATATCATAATTTATCTTTCTGATATATACCTGCATATTTCAGCACTTATTCTGTCAAGAGGAGCCTGAATAGTACATGCACCAAGCTTATTGGCAACCATAGGCATACCATAAACAACACATGTCTCTTTGTCCTGACCGATCGTATATGCACCTGCATCATGCATTTTCAAAAGTCCCTCAGCACCATCAGCGCCCATTCCGGTCATAATTACACCTACTGCATTTTCTTTTGCTGTCAGAGCAACACTTGAAAAAAGAACATCTACTGACGGACAATGTCCGGATACCTTTTCACCGTGCGCGACCTTTACATAATAACCTGATGAATCACTCGCCAGTGTCATATGAAAATCTCCCGGTGCAATCAGAACATGTCCTCTCTTTAATCTGTCCCTGTCTTTTGCTTCTGTGATATTTAATGCACAGATCTTATTAAGACGCTCTGCAAACATCTGCGTAAATACAGGCGGCATATGCTGTACAATAACAATCGGAGGTGAATTTTCAGGCATCTGTGTCAGAACTGTCTGTAAAGCCTCTGTTCCACCAGTAGAAGCACCAAGTGCAATAACGATATTATGATCAATATTGGCAGATATCTTTGACTTTTGGCTTACTATACCTGGTTTAATTATAGTTTTCTTAACTTTTGCATGAGATGCAGTAATTATTTTTCCTCTGAGTTCTATTGCAAATTCCTGAATGTCTTTCGGCGTTTTAACAGATGGCTTTCTGACAAATTCAACTGCCCCCGCCTCAAGAGCCTCAAATGCCATTATTGGTGCAGACGATACAATAACTGTCGGCAGTGGATACTGAGGCATAAGTTTTTTTAAAAATTGTATCCCGTTCATCTTAGGCATTTCCACATCCAAAGATAGCACATCAGGTCTTAGCTGAATTATTTTGTCCCTTGCTTCATATGCATCACCGGCAGAACCAACAACGTCAATAAATTTTTCATCTGCCAGAAATCTGGTTAGCGTTGTCCTGAACAGTAATGAATCATCTACTACCAGTACACGTATTTTCCTTGTTGGCATAAGACCCCCCCTTAAATTATTTTGATCTCAATCCACAGAATTCACGCAAAAAATAAAATAACAGTTTTTCTGATACTATTTCTTATGATATATTGCAGGCTGTACATAGCTGTATCTTGTTGTTTTTGATATATTTTCAGCATGTCCGATAAACAAGTACGCACCATTTTTTGATACATCATAAAATCTTTCTATCAATGAGTCTTTTGTTTTTACATCAAAATATATCATGACATTGCGGCATAAAATCAGATCATATGGTTTTTTGTATATGATTTTATCCATAAGATTAAACTGTTTAAACACCACTTCTTTTCGTATTTTATCGCATACCTGATAGTTTCCGTCAGGAAGCTTTATAAAATAATTTTTTATCCATCTTTCAGGCAATGACTTGACAGAATCCTCTGAATATATTGCCTTTGCTCCCTTTTCCAGAACATCAGTATCTATGTCTGTGGCAAGTATTCTTAAATCCCATCCTGCCTTTCTGATTCCAAAGTACTCATCTATAATCATAGCCAATGTATACGGTTCTTCACCTGTTGAACATGCAGCACTCCATATTCTCACATCATGATCCTTTGATGTTGATTCAAGATGGGGCAGGATAACTGATTTAACATATTCAAAATGTTTCGGCTCTCTCATAAAAAAAGTATGGTTTGTTGTAAGTTTATTTATAAGAAGAGCCAATTCTTTGCTGCTCGGATCAGAAAACATACTGTTAACATATGATGAATAATCCGAAAATCCTTTACTTGATACAATGTTTGCAAGTCTTCCCTCAACAAGTATACGCTTATTAGATAATACTATTCCATAATTATTATATATATACCTAACGAGTCTGTCGAAATCTTCATCTTTTAATCTATCATCCATACAAGTTCACTCATTCCATAACAAATTTACGGATATTAAGAATTTGCTTTATTTCTCCATCTGAGTCAACTATATTCTGTACATACTGATTTATTTTTATTTTCTTATAGTCAACTGTAGAACAGATTGATTCGGGGCTTACTTGCTCCACTGCTCTTACCCTATCGACAATTATACCTACTGTTATTTCATCTATATCAACAACTATGATGCATGTACGATCATCATATGATATTTCAGGGCGTCTCATTTTTTTTCGTGCACTTATAACAGGGACTACCTTTCCTCTGATATTGATAACTCCCTTTATAAAGTCAGCAACTTTTGGTATTACAGTCACCGGCTGTATACCTATAATTTCAGTTATATACTGAATTTCTATGCCGTAAACAAGATTTTCAATACAGAATAAAAGTATTTCTCCACCATCTGAATTGAACTTTTTTATATGCTCTATATCATAAATTTCTTCGTTCATACATTTCACCCCTTATAAAACTATTCCTTAATAAGACCCGCTATATCGAGAATTATTGTGATACTTCCATCACCGAGTATTGTACAGCCTGCCATTCCCTTTTCTTTAATATCATATTTGTTGAGCATTGGTGAAAACGGCTTGACAACCACCTGCTGTTCACCGATAAGTTTATCAACAAGAATACACCCGCATTTTCCTTCTTCCTCAACAAGAACTATTACTCCGTCCTGAACATTTTCATATAAAGGCTTAATTCCATATATTTCACAAAGCTTTATAAGAGGATAACATTTGTTTCTTATAACAACCATCTGCTTACCTTCTGAATCTTCAAATATCTGATTTTCCTTTATTTTAATGAACTCTTTTATTGAGCTTACAGGAATAGTAAAGATTGATGAGCCTACTGAAATTTCTATTCCATCTATAATCGCAAGAGAAAGAGGTATTTTTATAATGAAGTTAGTACCCATACCAAGCTTACTGTCTACTGAAACAGTACCGCCTATTTTCTCAATGTTCTGACGTACTACATCCATACCTACGCCTCGTCCCGAGAACTCTGTAACAGATTCACTTGTAGAGAATCCAGGAAGCATTACCATATTAAAAATTTCTTTTTCAGTATATTCTGATTTATCTTTTTTAAGAAGTCCGTTTTTTTCAGCCTTTGACAAAACTTTTTTTGTATTTATTCCTCTGCCATCATCACTGACAACAATTATTACTTCACCGGAAGAATTATATGCAGACAATGTTATTGTACCCTGTGCAGGTTTTCCGTTATTGATTCTTTCTTCCTGAATTTCCTCTATTCCATGATCCATAGAGTTTCTTACCATATGCATCAGCGGATCATTAAGCATATCAATAACGCCCTTATCAACTTCAGTGTCTTCGCCTTTGAATACAAGATTTACGTCCTTGTTTAATTCTACTTTCATATCACGGACTATTCGTGTCATTTTATTAAAGACTCCTGAAAGCGGTACCATACGTATTGACATTACAATATCCTGAAGTTCACCTGTGAGCTTTCTTAATTGTCTGGCAGCTTTCTGGAAGTTATCTATTTTTAGATCCTTTATATCCGGATTGGATATAACCATAGCCTCTGCAATTACTATCTCGCCGACCATATCAAGCAATTGATCGAGTTTATTTAGATTTACGCTTATGAGACTTTGCTTTCCTTTGTTTTTATGTACAGCCACATTTTCATTATTAGCAATTGCATTGTTTATCTCTGCAATTTCTTTCTTTGCTGACTTGTTTTCAAGTTTTACGTCAGCAGTAGCTTTTGGCTGGTCTTTTTTGTCGTCAATCTCAACCGGATTTTCAGACTTGTTTTGATAAGATTTTGTTTTTTCTCCGTAAATTACTTCATATGATTTTACATTCAGTGCTTCTTCAATTTCATTAAAAATCACTTTATCTGAGTCAACAGGTATAAACCTTATTATAAATCCTTTTTCTACAATGATTTTTGCTGTGTCAGAATTTTTTTCTATATCTGAAGGTTCATATTCAAGTTTTTTACACTCATCTTTTATCTTATTAATAAGGAGCAATGCACGAAGGTTTTCCATTTCGCAGTCATCTTCAAATATTACTCTTATTGTTGTCATTCCCTCATTTGGATTTACAGTAATGTTTTCTTTTTCTTCTGTAACAGCTTCGCTTGGGTTTTCCTCACATTTACCCTTAAGACATCCTACAAATTTTTCAATATCAGAAATATTCTTTGTAAAATCTGTCGGGGAATAATCATCATTCTGAACAATATCGACTTCTGCTTTCATCAGATCTGAAGCCGCAAAGACAATCTCATATAATGAATTCATTGATCCTATTTTGGGTTCTTCCTCACGAATTATATAGAACATATCCTCAATACTGTGTGCAAGAATTGACATATTTTTAAGGCCCATCATAGATGAACTGCCTTTAATCGTATGCATTGCACGGAAAATTTCATTGATATTCTCTGAACTGAACTGTTTTTCCTCTTCTGTCTGCATTAAAATCTGGTCAAGCTGCTCTAAAAGTGTAGTGGTCTCATATATATACATATCGACCATACCTTCCATACCTGCTTCAAATACTGACATAAATTTCACCTGCCTGTTTATTTAATAAATTATGATATAAGTGTATCCTTTTCACCCTTTGAAATAACTATGTTGCCTGACTCCTCCAGTCTTCTTATAACAGAAATGATTCTCTGCTGTGCTTCCTCAACATCATGCATACGGACATTATGCAGATACTGCATATCTGTCTTGATTGTTTCCTTCTGACGCTGTGACATATTGTTGAAAATAGCATTTGAAATTTCCTCTGATGCTGATTTAAGAGCAATTGTAAGATCCTTGGTATCACATTCACGTATAAAGCTTTGAATTTCCATATTGTCAAGATAAACAATGTCATCAAATACAAACATACGTTTTTTGATTTCATCAACAAGTTCAGGAGTTATTTCACTGATCTCGTCAAATATATACTTTTCAGTTCTCATGTCAACGTTATTCATTACCTCAGCAAGATAATTTATTCCGCCTACTTCGACCATATCAACAGATGCAAGAGAACCTAGCTTTTTAAGCATGATGTTTTCCACAATCTTTATTATTTCTGGAGATGTCCGGTCAAGATTAGCTATTCGCTGAAATACGCTTACCTGAAGTTTCGGAGAAAGCTCCGCTAAAATTTTTGATGCTACGTCCGGTGCAGTATACGATAAAATTAATGCTATTGTCTGTGGATGTTCATTCTGAATGACCATCAGGATTGTTTTATAATCCACTTTTTTAAGGAACTCAAATGCCTGAGTCCTTCCTGATTTCTTTATTTGATCCATTAATTCATTGGATCTTTCAGAACCAAACGCCTTTGTCAGAACATCCTTTGCATAATTTTCTCCCCCTTCAGCAATAACCTTCTGAGTTACGCACAACTCATAGAAATCATTTATTATTTCCTGTGCTGTTTGTGGCGCAATAGACTCCATTTTAGTAATTTGATATGATAATTCTTCAATCTCATCATCTCTTAGATATTTATAAATTTCAGATGATACATCCGATCCAAGTGCTATAATTATTGATGCAGCTTTTGTAATCGGATCCACTTTTCCTCCGCTAGAATTTTCCGAAGGTTTCAATTTTCCTTCCTCCCCTAAACAAAAAACTTCTTATTGCATTAATTGTAACATTTATTTAACTAAATTTCAATAGCAAAATCATTATTTTACACAAAAAAATTTAAATCTCTCTCTTTTGCAAAATTAAACGGAGAAAAAAGTAGAAAATGAGTATGTTTTATGATATAATTATATTTAAGAGTATTATAGTAAATATAAATTCCAGGAGGTCTCTATGAATACTGCAAAAATTAGAAAAACTACCTCATATATCATGGCAGTCCCAATGAAAGATATGGATATAAATACACCACAAATGATATATGACAGAATAAACGACTTAGATGAATTTGAACTTGAAAATATTTCATTTGATGACAAAAATGTCTGTCCTATGCTTACTGTTGTATATAACGGCCTTGAATATATTGTTGATGTAAAGGTAGAAACACTACAGATAGATCCTGACTATATTTTCTGCCATCCTATGCCGGACGAATGTATAAGAACATTAAAAAAAGCTAAAATCGGACTTACAGTCTCTATTACGTTTTCAGACGATATTATCAATTCTTATTTTTTCCAGATAAAACTTCTTAACTGCATACTTCCTGATAAAGCAGCTGTAATTGACTTTAATACACATCGTATTCTCTCACCTATGTGGATAGAATCTGCTACTCGTTCATCTGCTGCTCCAGGTCCTGGTTATATGTTTTCAATAAATGTTATTGGCGGAAACGGGGATAAAGTATGGATACACACACATGGTCTTAACCGCTGCGGATTTGTTGAACTTGAGGTACTTGACTGTGTAAAAGAAAATGTAAACACTTATGCATCAATTCTCAGCATTACATCAAATAAGATAATCTCTGAAAATGATATGCCTGATGAAATGAAACCTATGAATATTGCATCTCTTGAAAACAGCCAAAATCTCTCAGTCACATGGTGTTTATGGAAGGACGTCATAAATGATTATGCGGATAATATTCCAGGTGTCGGAACAAGCAGAACCAGAGAACATTGTTTCTTTAACGGAATACTCTATATTTACCCTCTTGTTAAAAAAAATAAAAAGCCATGCAAAGCAACAGACGTACATAATATAAATCTTGAAAATGCTATAATTGAAATTGCTTCATCTGAAACAGAAAGAATGCGTATTATTGCGGTTGAAACTATTCCTCAGCTTACTAAAGGATTCTCTATTCCTGGTGCAAAGGCTATAGTTAAAATTGAAATTGATGCTTCAGAAAATAATAATAACCCGGTAAATTACGAACATATATGGGCTGAACTTAACGAAATCGGAATTGATGATATAACCTGTTCATCCATTCAGAATTCTGTATTTTCAGATACGCTCAGACAGGACGATAAAATAAGATCCAAAATTACAAACATCACAGACTGGGTACTTAATATTAATGGAAAACGTATATCTCCTGATTGCGCATTTCTGGTGGACAACATAAACTAAAAAATTACAGTGGGCCTTAAAAGCCCGCTGTAATTTTTTAGTTTTTAATATTAAGGATTTAATACACGTCATACTTATGTATATCATGCATTTATCAGATTAAAGACAATTTAAAAATTATAAAATATCAACCATTTCAAGAACAATTTCAGCAACTCTTTTTGCAGCAATTTTCTCAAATTCATCAAATGACATTGAACCCTCATCATCAGCGTTATCCGATATACAGCGAACGCTTACAAACGGAATGTCATTAATATGTGCACAATGTCCGATAGCCGAACTTTCCATATCAACAGCATATGGATCAAGTCTATCTTTTATCTGCTTTTTTACCTCGTTGCTTGAAATAAAAGATTCACCTGATACTATTCTTCCTATAAAGCTCTGAACATTCATTTTTTTGCAGATTTCAACTGCTGAATCCATTAATTTCTGATTGCACTTGAATATCCCACAGTACGGTGGATAGTCAGTAAGAAAATGAAGATCAAGGTCATGAGCGATTACTTCATTTGCAATAACCATATCGCATACTTTTATATCAGGATTCATCCCTCCGGCGATACCTGCATTAATTACTGCGTCAGGTTTAAAATTATCAATAAGAACCTGTGAACATAATGCTGCATTAACCTTAGAAATCCCACTGCATGCATTAATAACTGTTTTATTTCCGATTTTATCAATATAGTATTCAAATCCTGATATTTTTTTAATATGTTCACCCTTAAGTTTTTTCCTTATATCCACCAGTTCTGATGGCATAGCTCCGATAATTCCTATCGTATTCATATCAAAATGTTACCTTTCTATAAAAAATGTTCGCTGATCATCTGATTTTTTATATCCCAGAGTTGTTTTGACAAATCCACATAATATTCTTGAGGATTTTCAAATCTCTTTATCTCATCCCACATAAACGATATCTGTTCTTTGCAGTATTTTTGAATCTCATTTAAATCAGGTGAATTATAAACACACTCTCCATTAATGAATACAGGTACCTGAAGTTTGACTGCAGTAAAATCAGTCAGTACTTTCTTTTTATAAGTAAACTCAGGATGAAAAATCATATATGGTTTGTCACTATCTATTTTTTCACCTGCTACAGTAATTACATCTGCAAGTGCATGACCTGTTTTATTGCTGAACAATCTCCATACTTCCTTATATGAAGGTATTGTAATTTTACCTGTGTTCTCCGATAATTTTATTTTAGGAATAATTTTTCCCTGACGTTCAACAGCACTGAGCTTATAAACTCCTCCGAATACAGGTTCTGACTTTGATGTAACTAACCTTTCGCCTACGCCGAATGAATCTATCTCAGCTCCCTGAATCATAAGATCTCGGATAATATATTCATCAAGTGAGTTTGAAACTGTAATTTTGCAATAGTCAAATCCGGCATCATCAAGCATTTTTCTTGATTCCTTACTCAGATATGCTATATCTCCGCTGTCTATTCTTATTCCGCACGGCTTATGTCCGCTTTCCTCAAGTTCTTTAAAAACTTTTATTGCATTCGGAACACCTGATTTAAGAACACTGTAAGTATCAACAAGCAGAACGCAGCTGTCAGGATAAGTTTTTGCATATGCCCTGAATGCATCAAGTTCTGTATCGAATAACTGAACCCAACTGTGTGCCATAGTGCCAAGTGCCGGAACGCCGAACATTTTATCAGCAATAGTACAAGCTGTACCTGAACATCCCCCGATATATGCAGCACGTGCACCATAAACTGCACCATCATATCCCTGTGCTCTTCTTGAACCAAATTCCATAACAGGTCTATTTCCCGCAGCTCTGACAATTCTGTTGGCTTTTGTTGCAATAAGTGCCTGATGATTTACAGAAATCAGGATCATTGTTTCAATAAACTGTGCCTGTATTACAGGCCCTCTTACTGTTACAAGAGGTTCATTCGGAAAAACCGGAGTTCCCTCAGGAACAGCATAAATATCACATTCAAATTTAAAATTTCTTAAATACTCAAGAAATTTTTCATCAAATATATTTTTATTTCTGAGATAATTAATGTCATCATCATTAAATTTAAGTTCTTTAATATATTCAATAATCTGCTGCAGTCCTGCAAATACTGCAAAGCCGCCATTGTCCGGGATTTTTCTGAAAAACATATCAAAGTATGCAATCTCATCACAACATCCTGACATCATATACCCATTTGCCATTGTCAGTTCATAAAAATCTGTCAGCAAAGTAAGATTTCGTTTATCCATGATCTAATATACTCCTTTTACAAATTCTATACCTTGACTTGCCATATGTTGTATTGCAAAAACATTTGCAATATCATTGCTGTGCATACGTTGATCAAATGTCTCAACAGCATTATACGGAACTATTATATTTACATTTCTATTTTGTTCATCAAAATAGGATTTTAATGTAAGGCAGAAATTCATAATACTTATGTCTGTAGCAACACCACAAACAATATAATTAATAATATCGTTATTTTCTTTGAGAAATTTCTGAAATCCATCAGAATGAAAAGCATTTATCGAGTTTTTAAATATAATTTCATATCCGCCAACTTCTTTTATTTCATCTATTATCTCTGCTGACTGAGTATGTGCAATACAATGCTTAGGAATATATCTGAATTCTGTTGAATTCTCAGAGTGAGCATCTGCAATGGCTATTACAGGCATTTCTCTTTTTTTGCAAAGTGTCAATAATTCTATTACCGGTTCGACCACTAAATTAAACGGCTTATTTATGTTCCAGTTTTCTCTTATCATGCCTACAGTCATATTCATAAGTACAAGCACTGTTTTTTTTGCAAGCAAAAGTTCTATATCCAACTCGGGTATTTTTGCTATTGTATCCAGAACATCGAAAAAATATTCTTCAAAATCAGCTATAAAGTTTCTGTCCATTTTACTGCACCTCTACTGTTTCATAAAAATATACAACTAAGGCAGGAAACCACAAAATGTAATCTCCTGCTTTAATAATAATCTTTATATACTTAACTTAAGTCATTATTCGAATTTCTTTAGCTGTGGAAACAGTTGTGAATCACATAACTGCTCAATTAGAAAAAACATCATTAAAGCTTTACTACTTCGCCCATAAGATTTCCACTTGAAGAAACAGCATTTGCTTCATCAGTATCGATATGCATTGCACATGAAAATCCATCTGATACTCTTACTACTACATCACCTAAAATTGCTTTTCTTCCGTTTGTATCAAGCTTTACCCATACAATATCCTTGTCTTTTACATTAAGTTCTTCAGCATCAGCAGGTGTAAGATGAATATGACGTTTTGCAACAATAACACCTTCATTGATCTCAACTTCACCACATGGTCCGATTATCTTGCATGCACCTGATCCTGCAATATTGCCTGATTCTCTTACAGGAGCGGCTATACCGATTGAACGTGCATCTGTAGCAGAAAGTTCAACCTGCGTAGCAGAACGTACAGGTCCTAGAATAGATACATTAGGCATTTCTTTTTTAGGTCCTACGATAGTGACTCTTTCTTCACATGCGAACTGTCCAGGCTGTGAAAGCTCCTTTTTATGTGTCAGGGATGCACCTTTTCCGAATAATACTTCAAGATGTTCCTGTGTTACATGAATATGTCTTGCAGATGTTTCAACTATAAAATTCTTAGCCATTAAAAAAAACTCCTTATTTAAACTTTATTAATTCTTTTCCTTATAATTGTACTACTTTTTACTTGCAACG
>CALMUA010000168.1 GCA_937872775.1 uncultured Ruminococcus sp. | reverse complement strand
AAGGGAGTGCGTACGGTGATACAGTTGTAAACGAGAACAGCTTAGGGCAGTACAGCAGAGAAAATAAAAAATACTATGAAAAAGAAGTCCTTTACAACTACATTATTTTAAATAATTCTCTAAATCAAAAACCTTATGAAGTAGATAAGGAACACGCATTTAGAACAGTTAATTTAATCAATAAAGAGGTTGAGAATAAAGATGAAAATAAAAAAGATGATGATGTATATGAAGATATTGTCAAAATTATGCGTAGCTGCGGTGATTGTATCATCTGCACTTTTGAGTGGGAGTGCTATGATTTCTACAGACTATAACAACTCAATGCTTAATGTGTCTGAAACAATGTACAAAAGTAATCTGTCTTATGCTCCCGAAATACCCTATTCCTCTTCATTGGGCTCGGTAGCATCGTCTGAATATGAAGATGAAATATTCCCTCAGAAATATGACCTCAGAGATTCCGGAATTGTTACACCTGTAAGGTCTCAGGGTGATTACGGTACATGTTGGGCTGTATGTGCTACAGAATCACTTGAAACACAGATATTAAAAAACAAGTATGAATCCGACATTGACCTTTCTGAATGGCATCTTGCATATTTTTCATATGCCAATAACGGAGTAGTTTCATCAGTTACAGATAATATTTTCAGAAATGGCGGTAACAATACATCAGCTGTGGCATCACTAAGCAAATGGGTAGGTGCAGCTTATGAAGAAAGAGCTCCGTATGATTCTTCACAGACACTTGATGAATCAATTAAATTCACTTCAGATTATCTTGTTCAGGATGTGTATAATGTAAGTCCCTGGCTTTCATCTCATAAAAGCTATTCAGTACCATTTATAAAAAAACTTATTTGTGATAAAAATGCTGTTTCTGTTTTTTATAACAGCTCAAAAGATTATTATAATCCTGATACATATTCTCAGTGCTGTCTTGAAACAGGCACAGAGGTTTCCCATGCTGTCCTGGTTGTGGGATGGGATGATAATTATCCAAAAGAAAACTTTCTTGAAGAAAATCGTCCTGAAAACAACGGAGCATGGCTTATCAAGAACAGCTGGGGTGAAAAATGGGGCGACAAAGGTTATTTCTGGCTTTCGTACGAGGACCGTTCACTGTGCGAAGCTGCATGTTACTTCTGTGAGCCAAAAGATACATACACAAATAATTATTATTACGATGACTACGGATGGGTAACGTCAATTGCGGCAGATTCAGCTCAGGAAAACCTCACCGGATATATGGCTAACATATTCACTGCAGAAAAAAATGAAAAAATAACAGCAGTTTCATTCTATACATCTGAACCTTCTGCAGAGTATGAGATATCCGTATACTCAGATCTTACAAACTCATATTCACCTGTAAAGGGTACTGAGCATCCTTCAACATCAGGTTCTGAAGAGTATTCCGGATACCATACAGTCAAGTTGGATACTCCTGTACAAATATCTGAAGGAAGGAAATTTTCAGCTGTCGTTAAAATTACAAATCACAAATCCCCCTATACTATTCCGGTCGATGCCTCTGTAATAACAACAATAGACGGTTTAATGTACAGAAATATAGATTCGTTTTCGCTATTGACTAATTCATTATCAAAACAAAGCTTTATAAGTGCTGATGGAGCAAATTGGGTAGATGTAGCATCCAGATCATATACATATAAATATCCTGAATTCCTTGAAATCGCCGGAAATTCTCACAAAATCAATCAGACAATCATAGGAAATGTATGCGTAAAAGCCTTTTCATCATCAGCCACAGATCCAAATGAAAGCACACTTACAGGAGATCTGAATCTTGACTTCTGTATAGACATGGAAGATATAATTATAATGCAGAGATATGTGTTTGGAACAAATCTTTCAGATACTGAATTCTGTGAAGAGAATGCAGACATAAATTGTGATGATACAATAAATATCCTTGATATTATCCTTCTTAAAAATATGATTGTTTCTTGATATATTTTTTAAAAGTGCTACTATATGCAGCTCAGATCCGCATCTGCATTCAGCAGAACACCCAATTCCTGCTGAATGAAAATATGAAACTTGTCACCCCAAGAGCTTAAAAACATATTGACTAAATTATATCTATAGAATATAATTAAGATGTATAAGGTCATAGGGGGCCAACCAATGAAACATTTTACAATATTTATGCTTACCGCATCTGCATTGATTTTATGCATACTATTTTTACCTGTTTACAAAATCAATGCAGATGCAAACTATCCTGAAAAATTTGATCTGCGTGACTATTCCCTTGTTTCCGAAGTGAAAAATCAGGGCCAGTATAACATGTGCTGGGCATTCAGCGCATTGGGTTCAATAGAAACGCAGCTTCTTAAGCTTGGATATTCTGATCGTGATCTTTCAGAATGGCATCTTGCATATTCAAGTTATAACAGTATCACGCAGTTTCCTAAAAAAAGATCAGCATATGATGAGGGTGGTTCAAGCAACATCGCATCTGCAGTTCTTTCAAGATGGGACGGACTTTGTTATGAAGCTGACATGCCATATGATATTGCTGAAGAAGATATTACAGGACAGATAAAACCATCTCCGCCAATATACTATGTTCAGGATATTTATAATGTATTCCCGTGGATATCCCAAAAAAAGCATCATGATGTATCATATATAAAAAGCTTTATCTACAGTAAAAATTCGGTTTCATCTACTTGTTCAATTGACGATAAATACTATAATGCGGAAACAGCGTCACTTTACTGCAACAACAAAGACTACAACTGCAATAATGATAAATATTATCATTCAGTATTAATAATAGGCTGGGATGATAATTATCCCCGTGAAAATTTCTATAAAGACTCCATGCCAGATCATAACGGTGCATGGCTTGTCCGGAACAGCTGGGGGACGAACTGGGGATCCGAAGGATATTTCTGGATCTCATATGAAGACTGTTCGCTTCTGGAGGCTGTAGTATATTCATCAGAGAACAGTGTCCCATATCAGAACAATTATCAGTATGATGATTTCGGGTGGTCAACATCTATTTCATCAAACATTCTTCTGGAAATGTCAGGTGCGCCTGCTCCTCAGACCACAACAGGATATATGGCAAACATATTTGAATGTGTTCAGGACGAATATGTATCAGCCGTTTCATTTTACACTATTGAAGAAAATGCAAAATACGAAGTAACTGTATACAGTAATCTTACGAATATATCTGACCCCGTATCAGGCACCGCTTCATCTGTTACATCTGGCACGCAGAAATATCCCGGATATCATACAATTATCCTTAACGATAAAGTAAAAACAAAAGAATCAGAACAGTTTTCCATAGTTCTGAAAATAACAAACAATGTATCACCATATACTATTCCGATAGATGCAAGTATTCTTGTATATCCTCTTATTCAAAGGCAGAATCTTGACAGTATGTTTAATGTAGATCCTACATCCATTATGAAAAACTCCTACAAGGACGAAAGTTTCATAAGTTATGATGGAAATGAATGGTCAGACATATACCGCAAATCAATTCTTGCCCGTGATCTGGAGGGAAAAAATACGATTGCACCGGATGTACGGCCGGATGAAATTCTTAAATTAATACGTCCGGGAAATATATGCCTTAAAGCATTTACAACTGTATATTCCCCCTGCAAAGGTGATATAAATGACGATGGTGTTGTTACATCAAAGGATATCTTCATTCTGGCAGATATTATATTGGAAAAGGGCAAACCATCTGTTTCTCAGCAACAGTATGCAGATATAAACAATGATGGAACAATAAACATTACTGACATAACTGCTCTTATAAAATACATTATAAGTTTTTAATAGAAAACGCTGTAATAAAAAGAATAACAATCTTTTTATTACAGCATTTTTTATTTTATCCTGATAACAGATTCTTTTTGAACAAGGCTTCCCACAATATAGCTCATACCGAATGAATAGGTTTCATCCTCAAGTTTTTTCATTATTATTTCAACAGCCATTGCTGAAATACTTTCAAGATCTATACCAAGAGCAGTAACAGGAGGATCACTGATATCAGAGGCTATCTGATTTCCATAACTGACTACTGAAACATTTTCAGGAATATTCACTCCCATAGTTTTGAGTGTATTTATCAGACGGAGTGCAATATCGTCACTGTCACATACATATGATGTAGGCAGATCCTTTGTATCAATGTCAAAATTTCTTATTCGTTCATTGTCTCCCTCATGAATTACCCATTTATCATTTCTTTTAAGTCCATGTTTTATATGGGCTTTTATATACCCGAGATAAATATCACAGTCACTGTCAGTACATCCTACAAATCCTATTTTTGCATGCCCGTTTGAAATAAGATATTCCGTAAGAATGTTTCCCCCGTTAAACTTGTCTATCATAAGTATATCTGCCATTCCTGTTCTTGAGCCACACTCAATAAACAACAAAGGAATTTCTGTACTGAGTAGTTTCTGTGAATAATCATCACCTGTATCTCCGAAAACTATTATTGCGTTCACCTTGTTTTCTGTAACTATTTTCGGGAGGATTTCTTCAGACTGCATTTTGATTGTTATTGTTTCGTTTATTGTAAATGTATTGAGCTTTATAAATTCATCAGAGATTTTACGGCTCAACTGCCATATTGTACTTCCGGCTCCGTTTAATAACTTTTCAGCAAATAATATTCCTACTGTATATGATTCCGATTTGCCTGTCCTGCTGGTACTGTAATACTGATATCCGATTTCATCTGCCATTTTCTTTATCATTTCACGCAGTTCAGGACTGACACCACCTCGATTGTTCAGTGCATTCGACACAGTAACTACGCTTATATTAAGTGACTCAGCAATGTCAATCATTCTGGTTCCTTTTTTCATAAATATCAGATCCCTTTTTTATGTATAATATACCTTGTCAGCACTTCTGAGCCCTTTCATCAGAGCATTTATGACTCCTGGATAAATCCATTGCTGTTCTCCCCTGTCATATAATCCGAATCTTTCACCGTCGCCGTCAAATATATAATTGTCCCACCAGACGCATGTTATATTATTTTTTGCAGCTCTGGATACAAAATATTCTGACCAGGCTATTCTTTCTTTTGTGTTATTCTTGTCAACTGCACCAAATTCCCCTATTATTACAGGAACACCGACACAAACAAATTTTCTGTACAGAAGCTCCATAAGATTATCTATTTCATATGTGTCATTCTCATTATCACTGCTCCAATTCGCTGTACCGTTTTTATTAAGTGCAAATTCGTACGGAATATAAGCATGGACCGAAACAATAATATTTTTGTCATCCGGTAATTCAAGAGCATTTATTGCATCAATAGTACATGAAGCAGCGTATGTAGGAATCATAAGCTTTCTGACGGAATTTTTTCCGCCCGTACTTCTTACAGCCTTAACAAAAATATCATTAAGACTGTTGACTATATTTCGCGCTGATTCATTTCCGCCATTCCACTCATACTCTGTGCCTATAAGTCTTGGCTCATTCATTCCTTCAAATATGAGATGACCGCTGTAATTCTTAAAACTTTCTGCCACCTGTAACCAGACTTTGTACAGTTTTTCTGACGCTTTCTGAAAATCATCCTCAGAAGGCATGTACCAATCCTCATGATGAAGATTTATTATTGCACGTATATCGTTTGCTATTGTATAGTCAACAATAGCACTTACTCTGTCAATCCATTTTTTATCAATTATATAATCAGGAGCAGGACCAATATGAGCATTCCATGTAACCGGAATTCTTATTATTGTAAATCCTGCATTTTTTATATCATTAATCAGTCCTTTTGTTATTTCCGGACTTCCCCACAGCTGTTCATACTCTTTTATTTTTTTTATTCTTGAACTGCTGTCCACCGAATCAAACGTATTTCCAAGATTCCATCCTATATCCATATTGTGTCACTCATCCTATATCAAAATAATTTAACTCGCATAGCATTATTATATCATGTATAATTTAATCTTGTCAATGTGAAAGTAACAGTTTAAATATTGATATCAGATGTTTTATGATGTATAATTAAAATATCCAGAACAAAACGGAGGTATAATATGGGCAACGAATTAGAACTTCTTAGAAAAAAATATTTTATGATTGCTGAAGTCTTAAAATGTTCACTTTGGGAATATGAAATAAGTTCCGGCACACTTACGCTTATACGAAAGCTTGACGGAAAGTGGTCTGACAGCAGCAAAGTAATTAAAAATTACCGGGAAACAGCCAGGAGCTGGAATATTATTCACTTTGAGGACCTTGGAGTGTTTGAAAAATACTGTGACAGTATGGATAATGGTGACATGGATTTTGAATATGAATTTCGTTGCATTACGGATACCGACAAATATGAATGGCTCAGATATAATGGAAGTACTATCAGAGATATAAACGGCACACCGGTAACTGTTATCGGAACTACATTCAATATATCAGCTCATAAGAGTCTTGAAATCTCGTACACCAATGACAAGCTTCTTGATTCTCTGACGCATTTTCTTAACAGAGAAGGCTTTAAAAAAAGTGTAACTGATACTATTATGAAATCACCATCAGGAAGTATTCACAGTCTTATGTTGATAGAAATTGATAATTTCAGTTACATAAACGAAACATTCGGTACAGATTTCTGCAACAATACAATTAATAAATTTGCGTCGGTACTCTCTGAGATCAAAGAATCTGACGATATTATGGGACGTTATGGACTGAATAAATTTGTAATATTCAAAAAAAATACTGGGAATCACAATGAACTGCTTGAACTTTCAGAGACAATCCTTGAAAATACAAAAAATATCAATATAAAAAAAGGACATATTACAGAAGTAAGTATAGGTATTTCATTATTTCCGTATAGCGGAAATGATTTTAACACCCTTATAGGGAATGCATCAGATGCACTTAAAAAATCAAGAAAATCAGGTATAAATCACATATCAATACATGACAGCTCACTCTGCCCTTCCTTGAATTTCATATGTGATACTTCTGAACTTGAAAATCATCTGTGCAATTATGCACTTGATACATTAATTTCAAGTGAAAACACCAGTGAGGCATTGAATAATATTTTCAAAGAGCTTGGCTCATATTTTGAACTGAGTCGTATATATATTTTTACAAATGATAAATTCCTTTCATTTACTGCAAATTGGTGCAGTAATGATGCTTTTAATATAACTGACACAGAACAGATGATGAAGTATTTTAATTTAATCGAAACTAATTTTTATGCGGACAAGCTCTGGTGCATACAGGATACTTCAGATTCAGCATCCGGACAAAATATTTACAGTAAATTAAATATACGTTCATTTATATACTGTGGTCTGTATAATAAAGGTAAATGCACCGGATATATAGCATTTGAAGACTGCATAAATATCAGGGCATGGACAAAACAGATAAAAAAAATTTTTGTATTGATCAGTAAAATAATTAATTTTAAAATATATACCGTCATAACAAACCCAGAATACAAAAGTCAGATTACAGGATACAGCAAATCATCACGTGATATCAGCCTTACTTCCGACTCTGCTGAATATGCAGAGAAAAATGATTTATTAATAAATCTGTGCACATATGACAGATTTATTAAAGAAGCAGGTGTTTCCCTGAATATTAAAAGTGGTAAAAAATATGCAGTATTATTTTCAAATATCACAAATCATTATGAAATAGTATCCGAATTCGGATTCAATGCTGCGGCAGATATGCTTAAGCTTTTTTCAGGGGAATTATCAGTAGTACTCAAAAGCAATGAATTATTATGCAGATTTCATGATGCTCAGTTCATATTTTTATATACATATACTAATCAGTCAGATCTTCTGGATAGAATATATATTTCATTTCACTCTGTATTAAGTACAATACAGGACAAATATAACATGGTCAGACCACTTATAGCAAACGGGTTGTATTTTACTGAGGAAAATGACAGTTCAATAACCACATGTATTGACAGAGCATATTTTGCCACATATAATCTTATCTCTGATTTTGGTCCGTCTTATGTACAGACTGCAGTATACGACTCCATAATGGAGAAACGAAAGGAACGCAACGATCTGTTTGAAGCAAATATGGCAGAGGCACTTGCAAATGATGAGTTCAAGGTATTTCTTCAGCCCAGACTTGATCTGCGTACAAACAGGATAATTGGTGCAGAAGCTCATGTCCGCTGGGTAAACGAAGAAGAAAATATATGCTTCTATCCTTCTCAGTTCCTGCGTGTATTTGAAAATAACGGATTTATTTTTGATATTGAAATGTATATATATAAAAAGCTGTTCAGAAGAATGCGACAATGGCTTGACAGAGGAAAAAGTGTTCCTTATATTTCAATAAATGTGTCGAAAGCAACGCTGATTGAAAATAATTTTGAAAAACAGCTTGAAAAACTGATATCTCTTTATAAAATTCCGAGAAATCTCATAGAAATTGAGATTCCTGAACGTCTTATTCTTCCTAATATAAGCAAACTACTTGTAACAATAGACTCACTAAAAAACAAAGGCTACAGAATAGCTCTTGATAACTTTGGTACAGGTATATCGTCTCTTAAACTCATCAGGCTTCTGCCATTTGATATAGTAAAGCTTGACAGACAACTCTTCCTCAATTACAATATGGAAGATACTCTGCCTATTATAGAATCAGCACTCCGCATAACATCAGAATGCAATATTGAACTTGTAGCTGTGGGAATTGAAAAAGACGAACAGTCAATCCTCCTTAAAAAAACTGACTGCAACCTGGTACAGGGATATCTTTACTACTATCCTTTGTCCCTTGATGACTTTGAACAATCAATACTCAAGTAACTTAAAACATTTGCCCGAAAGTAACTTTTTATTCTGCAGCCATTTATTTTTATTAATAATCAATTGACAACCAACAATAATGTATACTATAATAATATATAAACCAGTAAATTTGCACCGCTTATTTACTGAGGATTTTATAAAAAACATTACAATGATGTTAAAAGGTCCAGCACTTGGTATTGCTTTTGTAGTACCAGAATTCATCGAGAAACTGTGGCAGCTATTCCTATAGCATTTGAAAAAATACATGCAGAAAACAAATCATCTGACAAAATTACCTCAAAAAAAAATGACTAAATAAAAAAGGATCTGATTTTATGCGAAGATATCTTCAGGGTTACCTTTCATTTATCGACAAAGAATTAGAAAGCACTGAAATACCGGATATAGAAAATTTAAAAAAAGAACTTCTGACACAAATTCAGTTTATGCAGCATGAAAGATTAATTCATTTAATCGTAACAGTACTGTTCGCAATAGTGCTTTTTATCTGCATTGGTATATTTGCTGTGTCTGATAAAGCTATATTTGCTCTTCTTACATTTCTCATTCTCCTCCCTCTTGTACCGTATATATGGCATTATTATTTTATGGAAAACAGTGTTCAGAAGATGTACGTACAATATAACAAACTGTGTCTGATTCAAAAGGAATCAGCTCTAAAAGGTCTGCCGGCAGCGTGTACAAATATTAAACCTTCAAAAGACATTTAGTTTTAAGGAACATTATATGAAAAAATCACTTTACAGACTTATTATTGCACCGTTAGTCTCCGCTTTTGTTATTATATTCATAGCCTATTACTCAGTTGGTGTTGTGGAAAGAAGTTCTGCGAGAAGAGTTGCAGATATGCGTATTGAACAGATTATATCACGCATTGATGAAAATAATAAAGATTTTGAAGCATTTAAGGAACAGCTTCGCTCAGAATATGAATCAAGGGCCAAATCATTTTCCCTGATAATATCACAAACCCCAACAGCTCTTACTGAAGATATGGCAACAGAGGAGCTTCGTCTTGCCATAGGGGCTGATGAAATAGCCCTTACAAACAGTACCGGGCACATTACCTTCAGTACATCCGAAAGTAATGATAACAAGGAAATAAACGAACAGTTTTTACAGGGGCTGAAAATTAAGAATTTTTCAGGTACGCTTGTTACAAAATCAGATGACGGTTATATATTTGAAGTAGCAGTATCAAGGCGTGACGGTAATGGATTGCTGATTTTTAAATTTATAAATACATCACTCAATGATATGCTTAATTACAGCGGAATTGCCTCTGTAACGTCGGATTATCCTATGATGCAGAATGGTATAACAGCGATAGTTGATATTCCTACTAACACCTATCTTAGTCATACCACATCCAAGCTTAACGGAACCCTCTGTACAATACCTCCTGAAAAATTTATTAACAAGGAAAAAGATTCATTTTCATACAAAGTATACGGTAATTCTTCACTTGTATGTTTTAAAACATATGAAGATAATATTATACTCGGAATTCTTCCTAAAAGTGAGATATATCAGAAACGCAACTCGATTACGGGCTGGCTTTCTCTTATGGCAGCAATAGTGATTATTTCAATGCTTCTCTCAATAAGGCAGTATAAAATACTTAATAAATAAGTTAGCTGCATAATGCAATAACATAACGCATTATGCAGCTTTTTATAGAGGCATAATATAAAAAGCCACACAAAAGCATCTGTTTTCTGCTTTTGTGTGGCTTTCCTGATTTATTTTATTTCCCAGATATTCCTAGATTTTATTTTTTATTATCACTATTAGAAACCTTGTCATCAAGAGTTACATCAATATCATAATAACTCCTGTCTCTGATAATAGTAAGTCTTATTTTATCGCCTGTACTGTATTTGCTTATAGCTGCTTTTAATTCATCAATACCAGTGATAAGCTCTCCATCAGCACCTACGATAATGTCTCCTGGCTCTATTCCTGCTTTATCAGCCGGACCATCCTGATTTACATCTGTTACCATAACACCACTTGAAGAACTCTTACCCTGTGTGTAATATGACGCTGCACCTGCTGAAAGATCCTTGTATGTTATTCCAAGTTGTGGCCTTCCAGTTACATATCCGTAAGCCATAAGATCATCAATTATTTTCTTTGCCTCATCGATAGGAATTGCAAAACCGAGTCCCTCTACTGATGCAGATGAATATGATGATGACATTTTCATTGAATTTATGCCTACTACCTGACCACTGTCATTTATAAGAGGTCCGCCTGAGTTTCCTGAATTGATCGCAGCATCCGTCTGGATAAGCTTCATGGTTGTATCATTTACTGCTATTTCTCTGCCAAGGCCTGATATATAGCCTACTGTAAGTGTACCAAAAAGATCAAAACCAAGAGGATTTCCTATTGCAAGTGCAGCATCTCCTACTTCCAGACTGCCGCTTTCACCGAACTGTGCAGGTTTAAGATCCTTAGCATCTACCTTAAGAACTGCTATATCAGTCTGAACATCATATCCTACTACTTCAGCATCATATTCAGTTTCATCATGCATACGTACTGAAACAGATGAAGCCTGACCATATTGTCCATCAAAAATTACATGTGCATTTGTAAGCATATATCCGTCAGCTGACATTATTATTCCTGTACCTGTTCCCTCAACAGTTTCGGTATCAGAATTGTTTTCATACCCCCAGAAGTCATATGATGCTGATTCATACTCAAATGATGAGGCAATACCAACAACGGATGGCATTACTTTCTGATAAATTGCCTGCGTTGACATTGCATCTTCTCCCTTTGCCAGTTCAAGAAGACTTGTTTCTTTGTATTTTGAACGATCTATAGTAGATTTATTTTCTTTATTATTATCTTTGCTGTCATTATTGTCGTCTTTACTTTTTTCTTCTTTGTAGTTTTCTGAATCGTCATTCTTTAATGATTTATCACTTATAAATGGTACGCCATTTTCATCAACATACTTATAGGCTGCTATAGAACCAACAGAAATTAAAGCTATACAACATATAAGTGCTACAGTCTTAAGAATTTTTTTTATTTTTCCATTTTTCTTTTTAGGCGGCTGTTCATTTGCAGGTTTTTCATCTATAGGATTATACATAGTTTCCCTTGTTTCTGTTTCTGAATTATATTTATTTTCAAACATAATAAAAATCTCCTTTCAGAATTTTACCAGTTATATTTCTATATTGACCGTTTATTATATTATTTATTAAATTATATTTTAACCTTTTAT
The DNA here is from genome assembly GCA_937872775.1 of uncultured Ruminococcus sp. Classification (GTDB taxonomy): domain Bacteria; phylum Bacillota; class Clostridia; order Oscillospirales; family Ruminococcaceae; genus HUN007. The sequence goes on along the minus strand of CALMUA010000168.1, from coordinate 2,583 downwards.
GTGATAAACACATGATAGCCTATGGAAAAGAAGGTTAAATCGTGTTATAATAAATATATGACAACAATATTTTTTTCATTGAAAGGACGATTATATATGGTAAATATTCCACCACAAGTACGACTAGCCCTTTCTGCTCTATGTTATGCGGGATTTCAGGCACATATTGTGGGAGGATGCGTTCGGGATTTTTTACTTGAACGTACGCCAGCTGATTATGATATTACAACAAATGCACTTCCTGAACAGACTCAGACAATATTCAGCAATTTTAAATGTATTGACATAGGCAAAAAACACGGAACTATAGCCGTAATTATTGATAAAATGCAGATTGAAATAACCACTTATCGTATTGACGGAAATTACAGCGACAAACGTCATCCTGAATCAGTTTCATTTTCATCCAGTCTGTGTGATGATTTATCAAGACGTGATTTTACAATAAATGCACTTGCATATAATGAATCATCAGGAATTGCTGATTATTTTAATGGTCAGAATGACTTGAAAAACCACATTATCAGATGTGTCGGTGACCCTCAGAAAAGATTTGAGGAAGACGCTCTCCGCATAATGAGAGCTATACGGTTTTCTTCACAGCTTGGTTTCAATATAGATCCTCTTACAGAAAATTATATTTTCCTACAAAAAGATAATCTTTTATTTATTTCTGCTGAGAGGTTGAGAGTTGAACTTGAAAAGCTTTTACTCGGTAAATCTGCATTCGACATACTGATGAAGTATTATCAGGTTATTGCAGTATTTATTCCCGAAATATCTCCGTGTGTAGGATTTCAACAGCACAGTAAATATCATAAATATACAGTATGGGAGCATATAGTACGCACTGTCTGCAACTCACCTGATGATATTATTATAAAACTGACAATGCTTATGCATGACCTTGGAAAACCGGAATGCTTCACCCTTGATCAAAACAACCGGGGACATTTTAAAAATCATCCGGCAAAAGGTGCTGAAATATCAGAAAAAATATTAAAGCGCCTCAAATATGACAACAACACTATAAAATCTGTAATCACTCTTATTAAATACCATGATTACGAATTCAGGAGCAGAAAAAGCATAAAAAAAATAATGTCAGTAACAGGGCCTGAACTTTTTATGAAGCTCATTGATGTTCAGCAGGCTGACGCCGATTCAAAAGACGGTCAGTGCAATTCACCTCTTAATGATCTTCCTGCATTAAAAGCAGCAGTTGAAGAAATTTTATCCAAAAACGAATGTTTGAACATAAAGGATCTTAAAATAAACGGAAATCACCTGATAGCACTCGGTGCATCCGGAAAACAGATAGGAGTTATACTGAACACTCTTCTTGATAACGTAATCAATGGAAATCTTGAGAATAATTATGATGACCTGAATGAATATGCAAAAACAATTATTCTATAACACAGACATGATTAAAGTCCGGTAATATGAATTAATGTCAGAATGATATTCCAAATTACTCCATATACTAAAAAACTAAAACACCTAGTCGCCCGTTGACTGTCTTAACATAAGTCTGTGATCAAGCAATACTCTTCCATGGTTATTTTTACCTGAAATGTTTTCAATAACAAGATCAATTACAGTTTTTCCAAGTTCAAAACATGGCTGTTCCACTGTAGAAATTGAAGGTGTATACAATTCTGCCATACTTATATTATCAAATCCTATTACCTCAAGTTCTTTTCCGATATCTATATTCATTTCTGATGCTTTTTTAACTACACCTGCTGCAAGAAAATCTGAAATTGTAAATACTGCTGTAGGCTTGTTGTCCATATTCATAAACTTTTCAAGTGCTTCGCCTCCGCATTTGTAGTCATATGAACCATAATACATATAATCAGGATTAAACGTAATGTTATGTTCTTTCAACGCCCTCATATATCCGTTTTCTCTTTCAATTGAAGAAGGTGCTCTTATACTTGTTGAAACCATTGCTATATTACGGTGTCCTTTTAAAATAAAATGACTGATAGCATCATATGCTGCCTGTTCATTATTAATTGTTACTGTAAGAACATCTGACCCCTCTACCGGCTCACAACACAGCGCAATGAAGTTGTTTCTGGACAACTCCTCAAGTGCATCCTTATCAAGTCTCGTTCCCATAAGAACAGCAGCATCAACAGTTCTGTTTGACAGCATTCCCAGAAGTCTCATCTCCAGTTGCAGATAACTGTTTGTTGTACTCATAAGAATATCATAGCCATATTCGTTCCCTTTGACCTGCATACCGCTTAAAATCTCACTATAATATGTATGCTCTGTTGATGGCATCAGCGCCAGAATCACATGGGTTTCACGTTTACGAAGATTTCTTCCCAAAAAATTAGGTCTGTAATTAAGTTCTTTTATCGCATCGTTGACAACTTTGGTTGTTTCTGGTGATACTGATGCGCTTTTATTAAGAACTCTGGAAATAGTAGCCACAGATACTCCTGCCAGCTTTGCAACGTCTTTTATAGTAACCTCCAAAAAATCGCCTCCTTATTTTAAACGATTACATGAACTATCTGAAAAATATACTTTAATTATATCAAAAGTTATTCCAAAAATCAATTT
>CALMUA010000167.1 GCA_937872775.1 uncultured Ruminococcus sp. | reverse complement strand
TAATTTTACAAGGTGCACCTGGTGTAGGAAAAACGTTTGCTGCAAAAAAGCTGGCATTTTCAATTATGGGCGAATGCGACGAATATCGTATTTGTTGTGTTCAGTTTCACCAAAGCTATTCATATGAAGATTTTATTATGGGTTATCGTCCATCTGATAGTGGATTTGAGCTTAGAAGCGGAGTGTTCTACAATTTTTGCAAACGTGCAGAAGAAAATCCCGATAAGGAATATTTTTTTATAATAGATGAAATAAATCGTGGTAATCTTAGCAAAATATTTGGTGAACTGCTCATGCTGATTGAAGCTGATAAACGTGGAGAAAAGAACAAGATTAATCTCATTTATGATGGTAAAGCTTTCTATGTTCCTGAAAATCTGTATATAATCGGTATGATGAACACAGCTGACAGAAGCATAGCAATGATTGATTATGCTCTGCGTAGACGATTTTCTTTTTATAAAATGCGTCCCGCATTTAACAATGACGGATTTAAAAACTATCAGAAAAATGCGAGCAATGAACTTTTTGACAAAGTAATTGAAGCAATAAAGCAACTTAATAATGAAATTGAAAATGATTTGTCACTCGGCGAAGGCTTTATGATAGGACATAGTTATTTTTGCTGTGATAATCCTGAAAGTATTAATGACCTATGGGTAAAAAATATTATCAGTTATGAAATTATTCCGTTAATTGAGGAGTATTGGTTTGATAATAGTGAAAAGATTAAAGAGGAGCGCAGCAAGCTTTTGAATTTACTTTAACGGAGGAACAGTATGGAAAAATACAAAAACAGTATTTTTATAAAAAATGTGTAACCGTCAAACCACCCACACCTTGACATCAATTAAAAACACCGCCCAACTCAACAAAAACGAGATGGCGGTGAAATTTTATTTATACAGTTTTCAGTTTAAGGTTTCGGGGTAAATCTTCACTCCATGGCAGCAGCGTTTCAACGTGATTGTCCGATAGAATTTTCTCAAAAAGCCAGACCAGATAATCGTAAGGTTTCAGATTGTTTTCTTTCGCGGTTTCAATTATGGAGTACACAATCGCAGAGGAATTTGCTCCACCGGGCGTGTTGCAGAAGAGCCAGTTTTTCCTGCCGATTACGAAAGGTTTTATGGAGCGTTCTGCACGATTGTTTGTAAGTTCAAGCTTTGGATTTTTAAGAAAAGTTATCAGAGTGGACTTCTGATTTATGGCATAACCGAGCGCCTTGCCGGCAAGACTTTGTGGCAAGGTTTTTTCATATTCGGATTCTGCCCATGAGAAAAACTCCGAAAGCAGCTTTTTACTTTGCTTTTCTCGAATTTCTGAGATGTCCTCAAGGCTTAACTTGTTGAATTCCAAAGGCTTTTTTGGATCAGTATGCTCAAGGCTGAACAGCTTCTCAATATACAGAAATCCCTGTCCTGCAACAGTTGAAAAGTCAGTTTTGTCAGCCTGTGATTCAAGCGCTTCAAGGAATTTTCTGCGAACATGAGCCCAACATCCAACTCTTTTCACGTTTTCAAGCTTATTGTAACCCGAATATCCATCGCATTGCAGATATCCTGAAAAGCCAGTCAAAAATTTCTTTGCATAATCACCGGACCGCCCTTCCCTGTAATCGTACAGCACAATCGACGTATCTGCGTGCTTCCCCGTTCTGTAAAGCCACATATATGACTTTGTGACAGCCGGACGATTTGGTTCGCAAAGGACTTCCAAAGGCGTTTCGTCTGCATGCAGAATACTTTCTTTGAGAAGAATTTCATGCATCTTTTCATACAATGGTTTTAAGAGATTTGATCCCGCAATCACCCAGTTCGCCATCGTCTGACGGGAAATCTGTATTCCCATGCGTTTTAAATCCTGTTCCTGACGATACAATGGCATAGCATTACAGAATTTCTGATGCATAATATGTGCCATCAGGCTTGGTGAAACCAGACTTTTTCCAATTAATGCAGGCGTTGCTTCTGCTGTTTTAAAATTTGCTTCAATTCCGTTTTTATCGCATTCTTTGCAGACATAAACGGCTTTTTTATGCTCAACAACCTTAACTTGTGCCGGAATAATTTTTAGTTCGCGTCGGATTTCATACTTCATCAAAGTCATTTCAGAACCGCATTTTTCGCAGATTTTTTCTTCTTCGATAAGGTCGTAAACGACCTCGTCAATCGGAAGATCACCGTATTTTTCATCAAAACTGCGTTTCTTCCTGCGCTTATGAGAAGGTACAATAACTTCCTCAATTTTTGGTTCAGGAAGCAGTGGAGTCCGCTCGGATTCAGCTTCATTGAACAGATTCAACTGCTCATAACCATCCGCTATTTGTTCTGAGGATGCTCCGAAGATTTTCTTTTTGCTGAGTTTTAATTGCTCAAGATAATGCTGATTTATTTTTTCAAGCTTATCAACTTTTTCAGCAAGATATTTTGTCTGCTTTTTGAGAGCTGAAATCTGTGCCTTTGCCTCTTCTAATGTCAATTCCTTTTCCACAAAAATCGCCCTCTTTTCTCTCGTTTTCTTTATATAATTATACCATAAAACCGCCTTAAAAGCAAGAAAAAATCCCATAAATACAGGATTTTTTCATAGAAATATATGGGGAAATTTTAGTAATTTATACGGTTGAAACTTCTGATTTTAATGCTTCATATCTTTTGATTTCTTCAACCCTTAAACCGTGCATAAGCCAGGATAATTCTTCTTTTGTTATGCTGTAAACATCATCTGAAATGTGCCTTGTAAAATGGAATTTTTCTCTTTCTATCCTCTTGTAAAGCAGACAAAATCCATCTCCGTCCCAGTACAAAATCTTTATTTTGTCACAGTGTCGGTTATGAAAAACAAACATCGCATCTGAGAACATATCTAGCTGAAATTTTTGTCCGACGATGGAACTCAGACCGTCTATGCTTTTTCTCATGTCGACATTTGCAGATGAAATATATATCTTTTCCGGCGGATTAAATATCATATATCTGCACCACTTGCCACATCAATTTCTGCAAAAATTACTTCTTCACCGTCAGATAACTCATCCAGACGTTCAAGCCAATATCTCAGGCTACTCCGTTTTATACCTTGATCCTTACACCATACTCGCTGACTTTTGCAACTTTCCCTGAACTGTTTGATCATTTCTTCCCATTTATCTTGGGATGTCATTGCAACCACCTCCAACTACTATCTTATCATGGATTTTTTAGTTGCGGTA
>CALMUA010000166.1 GCA_937872775.1 uncultured Ruminococcus sp. | reverse complement strand
TTTCTGACTCTGAAATTTATTATATAATAAATTTCAGGTAGACAAAAGTAAAAAACACATAAACCCTTATTCAAAAAAACATTTTCAGAACACATCCATAATAATTTTTTATTATCTTTTATTATTGTAAAAATGATCAATTTCAGATTCCATAGGTTCTTCAAATAAATTATTCATTTTTTGCAGCAGACCATCATCAACAAAAAAAGCATCAGACCGCCCTGCAAGAACCTCCTTATTTCTCTCATTAATATTAAGCTTCCAGTCATCATCCGAAATCATAATATAATACCACTCAGTCTGGATACCACATTGTTTATAGTACTCCGACACAGATTTCCGGTTCTCTCTGCTCCAGAAACCAAATTCAAGAATAACATCAGTCCCCGCCCTGACAATCTCCACAGATTTTTTATAAATATATTGTCTTATCCTCTTTGTGATTTCATCATGCTTTTCTCCCTGATCATCCTTAAATATCATCTTAAAAAGCTCATCACATGACAAAATGACTGCATTGTTTTCTTTTTTAAGCTTATCCGCAAAATAGCTCTTGCCGCTTGCGATTTTCCCACATATAAGTATTACTTTTGCCATAATATTATCCTCCGTTCGTTTATTTTAATATTATTCTAGCTTAATTTCACGAATAATGTCAATAGTATATATATAAAATAAATTTATTGACATTATTCTGTGTTTATAATATGATTATTTATAGTTACCGGTTTTACTGATATATTTATCAGAATATACGTAACTCCAGCCAGCACTGCAAAATTTGCAGATTCAGCTTGTAATAACAATGAAAGAAGACCTGACTCTATGAAAACAATACGCATATGGTTTAACCATTGGTTCAGCACAGCTTACCACATAATAAAGCTTATCAAACAAGATACCGAAACGAATTTTCACATTATCGGAAGCAGCAGTAACGCTGACTCAATAGTAAAACTTGCATGTGACGAATGGTATTATGAATCAGATGAGGATGACTACATTAATTTTTGTATAAATTTCTGTAAGGAACATTCTGTTGATATATTTGCACCACGTCACAATCAACTTCTGATAAGCAAACACAAAGAAGATTTTGCTGCAATAAATGTAAAGCTCCTTGTTGATGATTATGACATAATATCTGTTCTTCACAGCAAAATCTCCTCATATCAGCTATGGAAAGAAAATAATATAGGTAATGTGCCGGACTACAAGATTATACGCAATGTAGATGACTTTGCGTGCGGATACAAGGAATTATCACAAAAGCATAAACGTATATGCTTTAAATTCACATCAGATGAGGGAGGAGGAAGCTTCCGTATAATAGACAATTACGTATCACTATTTAAAAGATCCGGATGCCGTATAAGCTATGATCAGGCCATATCCGCAATTTCCGCATCTGCAGAATGCCCTGAAATAATAATGATGCCTGTTCTTATAGGTGATGAAGTAAGTGTAGACTGTCTTAAAACACAAACAGGAATAATAATGATTCCAAGGATAAAAGGAAATACCAGAATTGAGCATATAAGATATGACAGAGAAATACTTGACACATGCGTTGATTTTTATAATAAAATAGGCCTTGAATGCCCGTGCAACATTCAATTTAAGTATTCAGATGACAACATCCCTTACTTTCTTGAAATAAACACCCGAATGTCAGGTGGTATACAGCTTACATGTCTTGCATCAGGAATAAATATACCGAACATAGCCATAAACAAGCTTATTGGGATAAATAAAAGCTGGATTCCGGATTATACAGAAAAAAAAGTTACTCATATAGAGATGCCTACGCTCTTAAATTACTAACAGAATATTACATTTTAGTGCATATTATTACGGAAATATTACCTTTTGGGTAAAACTATTGCATTATATACTGTAAATATGTATAATTAAATTATGTTAGAAATATGTCTGATATTTAAATCAAAACAATATTTCCTATACTCAGCAGAATATGATCTGCTCATTAAAATTTTGCTATTTCCTTTTAAATATATTACTGCAAAATGTGGTATCAGTGCTGGTAATCAGTGCTGGTACCACATTTATGTTAACGGCTGCTATTCTTTAAGAATTACTATCCGACCTTTAAATAAGTGCTTTTATCTTTTTAAATAACATAATATTACAATTAAATGCATATTAGCACGAAGAATTTCCCCTTAGGGACAAACTATTGCAATGCATTATGTAAATATATATAATAAAATCATGCCAAGGAACACAAAACGCCGTAAGCAAAAAAATAATAAATTTATGGAGGAAAATAAAATGAATATAATCTATAACGAATGTCTGGGAAACAAAAAACTGGTTTACATTGCTTTTTGTGAAAAGGATGCTGAAACACATCAGGATGCATATAGTATTTCTATACGTGACAATGTGACAAAACAGGAAGCTGTTTTAAGAAATTTCACTTCAAAAAAGGAAAAAGCAATTGATTTTATTGAATCACTTGTAAGAAATACAGTTAAACCTGAATTTTTAAATGACATAGCAGAGGATTATCTGCTCGCTTAACTTCTGACATCTTCTTTTAAATATATTACTGCAAAATGCGGTATCGGAACTTATAACAAAGCTCCGGTACCGCATTTTATTAAAAAAGTTAAATTATAAAAACAGATATTCTAATCCCCAATCTCAGAACGGCTACCATCAGTACCTATTAAATATTTGATGTATGCATCTTTACGGTACGGGTACTCGAATATAAAACTTTTATCATCTACCCATGTGAAGAGGGTGAAGACAAAATTCCGCACCAATATCTTTCCAAATTGCATTTACTTTGATATTTAACCTTATTTTTATATAATATCATAATAAGCCTTTATTTCATTGACAAAAAGTCAAATTGTTGATATAATAGAAATGTCAGACTATATAAAATTCAAATATAAGGGGGGTGATTTATATATGCTAAAACGACAACATCATTAGATAATCCTATTTACATAATAATTAAATATACATTTTATGGGTTACTATTTTAAAAATTCAAATTATTTAATGAGTTTCTAGGTAATAATAGTAAGTCCAGAAGCAATAGATTATAGACAATTATATAATTAATAAGAATATTGGGGTAGACTTCTTTGATTGTCATTTTATATTAAAAAATTACTGACTCAAACTTCACAGTATAAAACTGCCTATGCATCTTGAAAATTCAATATAAAATATCAAAAAATATAATATGCAAGCTCCTAAAATTTTATAATGAAATTGCATCAAATCACAAACAAAGGAGATTACATACTATGCCTAAAATTATAACACAGAATGCAGAGGAAAACAAGCAGATTACAGAAAGAATCAAAAATTTCATGAAAAGATTTGATGTATCATCTGACTTAAAATCCTCAGATGCCTTTAAAATAAAAGGATTTGCTGTAGTAGAAATATTTCAGTATATCCTTATGCTTGTATTTACGCATCGTTCAATGTATATGGATATGAAGATTGAACCTACACGATTCGGTAAAGATACTGTTTATCGTTTTATGAAAGCAGCTAATATCAACTGGCTTAAGTTCACAACGAAGCTGTCTTCAAAGATAATCAAAGAAACTATAGAACCACTGACATCTGAAAAACGTGAAAATGTGCTAATAATAGACGACTCAGTATTTGAAAGAACCCGTTATAAAAAGGTTGAACTTCTGACAAAAGTTCATGATCACGCAAGAGGAGGAAGATACGTTTACGGATTTCATATTCTCACACTTGGCTGGTCAGACGGCAATACTTTTATGCCTGTAAGCAGCGTTCTTATTTCATCAGAAAACTCTAAAACGGTAATATGTCCTGCTGAAATCTGTGATAAAAGATTAAATGCTTACAAACGTCGTAAACTTTCTCAGAGTAAAGCCACAGATGCTATGATGTCGCTTATCAGAGAAGCAAAAACGTCTGATTTACCTGCAAAGTACGTGCTTTTTGACAGCTGGTTTTCATCACCAGATACAATAAGCAAAGTGAAATCCGAAGGCTATGATGTAATTGCACCTCTGAAGAAAACACCTAAAATGCATTTTGAATACAACGGCAAAATGATGTCTGTATGCGACATATACAATTCAAACAAAAAACGCCGTGGACGTGCTAAGTACCTTCTTTCAGCTGGTATCAACATAAAGAAAGACGGTAACGTTATACATGCCAAACTTGTTTTTGTACGCAATCGAAACAAGCGGAATGATTATCTTTGCTTTATTTCGACTGATACAACTCTATCAGAAGAAGAAATTGTCAGAATTTAAGGTAAACTCTGGAACACTGAAATTTTCTTTAAAGTATGCAAAAGCTATCTCTGCCTTTCAAAAGAGTACCGTTGCTTATCCTATGATGCCATGACCGCACACACAGCTATTGTGTTTACAAAATATATGATGCTTGCTATAAACAAACGTGAATCAGAGGAGCCTCGTTCTATGGGAGAACTGTTTATTTGCTGTACTGATAACTTGCTGATATCAGCTTAGCTCACGCTTTTGCTCTGCTTATGGAACTGTTTGTAGATTCTGCTAAAGAGTTTTTAACAATTTCTGAACAGGAGATATCTGATTTTGTGGATAAGTTCTTTGAATCCATACCGGATATTCTGAAGATTAAATTGAAATCTGCTTAATATTCTGAATATCCAGTATAATAATGATTTTTTTCAGATATTTTATTGAATGTGAACTATTGAATTTTCAAGGTGCACAGCTATTTTAGGTGTGCGAAATTTGAGTTACTTATATATGTCTGACAAAGTTCTGAATTTATCTCTACATATCTTAAAAGATGCTATATAAAAATAAACAGCTTTATTGTTACTAAAATCCGGATTTTTATTTTACATTTGTTATGTACTTATTTATATGCATCTATCAATACTATTTTAACATTCAAAGTATAGAATATAAATTGAAAGGAATATATTATTATGATAAAAAATTTTTTTGGTAAAATAACAAGGATGATTGTAGCTACATCATTAGCAGCAACTGTAATAGTAACCTCTGCTTCTCCTTGTTCTGCAGATTCTTTTGAAATCGATAATTCAGTTGTATCTATAGAAAACAGCTCAATAGGCTCATTAATTGGGGAATCTGACAAAAATCTATATATTGCTAACAACAAAGGTTCTAATAACCTCATAAAGAGTATAGGAATTCCAAATATACTTACAGTTGATTGGAAGGCATCATCCACGCAAATTTTTATTTATGTTGAAAATATTGGTATTGATTCAGTTGATTCTTTCACTGGTACAGTAAAAGTTACAAACGGTTCGTCAAAATCATTTGCTGCTTATAAACTGAAAGCAGGAAAAACAAGGACTATCACTGTAAATCTTAATATGGTAAAATGTTATGAGGATATTAATGTTTCATATATCGGAAAAGACGGTAAAAATGAAATTGCTAGCAACACATCTCATGGACATAGAGAGATTCCTTCATATCTTAAAAATGTATGGAACCGAGGCACGTTTTCTTCAGTAGATGATTCAATCAATTATCATTTCAGAACACACCACAATGATACTAGTGTAAACGCAGCAGATATCCAAACATTTGCCCAAAAAGCTTATAGTTATAAAAACAAAGTTGTACGTGATAAAATAATGCTGACACAAGCACAGTTATTAAGAATTTATTATATCTCTAAGGGTACAGGCAGAATTCCATCACATAAGTACAAGAACAAAACAAATTATCAGTTTGTACTACTTTCGGACTCAGGAAATTATATTCTTTCATACGGTGGAAAATAATTAATTATACAACGTAAGTACATACATTCAATACTGTTATGTTCTTTAAAGGAGATAGAAATAAATATGCCATCAACCATTGATATTGGAATTATCACGCAAATTGACTATAAGAAAAATTATGCTGAATTTGAGTCTTACCCGGAAGAATTAAAACTTTACAACTGTATCTCAATTGAAGATGAGGAATTATCTGATTTAATTGATGAAACCTTTGAACAAAAGCTACCCGTCAGTTATTGTACTGTTGATAATGAGGCGGACTCCGGTATTGATGCATGTGGTGTCACATTAATGGCACCGGCATCTATAAAAAAACTGATTGATATACTGCAGTCAAATATATATTATTCAAAAACAACATGGTACAGTGCACTTTATGAAAAATGCAAAAATGCATTTGATAAAAATTTATATATGATTTTCTTTGGTGTATAATAAACTTGGTTCTATACAGATATTACTCATTTTTTATAAAGATACCTTTTTAAAATGCGGCAATGTGTCAGATTACATATTGCCGCATTTATTTTAAAACCACTTAACCTGAATTATTCACCAAGCGCCATAGCTGTGTAAATAATTTCTAATTTTGAGAAA
>CALMUA010000165.1 GCA_937872775.1 uncultured Ruminococcus sp. | reverse complement strand
TTTGCAGATCTGGTTGGATGGTATTTGTATAATGCCATTGGCTTTGATGATACTCAAATATCAAAGCCTATAAACCTAATATTTTAAAGATGGGGGAATAAATATGATGGATATCATGAGATATTACAGGATAAAACGGATAAAGTTTATAATAAAAATACTTATCATAGTGTTTATTTTAGTTTTTCCTGTTACATATTTAATGTACACTCTTTGTGTTGAAAATTACGTGAGTGAAATAGAATATACGTATGAAGACGGAGAAGGAGTACGGGGTTATATAGACTACAGTATGTTCAGTCATAAATTAAAAAAACACATTAAAAAAGATGATTTTGAATTCTCTACTCCTGAAGAGAGACTGGAAAAATTAGAAAAAATTGAGGCTGTAGACTATGAATATAAATCAAATAACAAATATGTGGTTTCATCGGGATCATTCAGATATGATTATTTTGATGAAATATATGAAAAAGACGGAGTAATGTACCATATAGATGAGGAATTTATTTTTGCTCCGAAATGGTTTTCGTTAAAGCCTAAAATAGTTGACTGGAATGTTACTATACATCAATGCTCAGTTGAATAGATATCATCTGAAATTATTGAAAAATTTTGTTTTTGAATAATTTTACAAAACAAGTTTTGGCGCCTGAGGTGGAAGTAACATAAAAGTAATTCTGACGAACTGACATAGTATATAAACAAATCACATGAGAACTAAAAAACTTATGTGATTTGTTTCCTTGTCTATTTATATGAAATAATGCTCGATAATTGGTAACCGCCTAATAATAGCTCACACGTAAAAAGTAAGCATCAAACATCCCCCGCCTTTAAAATAAAGAAAACCCAACGTATAATAAGTTAAAGCAGGTTAAAGCAAATCTGACACCCTGTTGCTTTAATTTATGTTATTATCCTCCACTCTATACCCATCATCCCTCAACGGAATAATCTCTTCATTGAGTATTTCAAGCAACGCTTTCTTTATCGCCTGATTATACTTGAACTTTGATATTCCGTTATGCTTTGTAGCATATGCATCGAAATCAGCTGATTTCTTTAAATTATTAAGCCCCGGTATCTCTGTATCACCATATTCATACCGGTCTGCTGCGTAGGAAACTGCTTCGGGAGCTACGTTCCACTCTCTTGAAAATTCAGATAAAATATTGTTGATAGTCTCTTTACGCATATCAGCGAGAATATAGGAAACACGTTTGTCTTTGAATTCGTCAGGATTTTCATTGATTCTGTCCCACAGTCCCTGCATTAATGCACCAAGCTTTGGATTTGCGGAAAGTAATTCTTCAATATACTTTGTGATTTCTGCACAGAGGTTCTTATAATGCTGTTCCTCACGTTCCTCATCTGTGGCAGATACAATGGACTGAATCAGACCTACAATGTAATTATAGTCAATTGTTTTCTGGCTGTATGCCTTTAGCTCATATTCCAGATCTACAGCAGCAGGGTTCGGTTCGGTTGGATCAGGCTTGTATTTCTCACGGATATTTTTATAATGTGCTGCATAATCATTATATTCATCCTGAGTAATACCATAGGATTCGGGTGGATTGTCAGGATATTTCGTAAATGCTTTCAGGCTTGCATATACATTGTCAAATTCCTGAAAAGCCTTTGCAAATCTTAACTCTCCTTCTTTAGAAAGCGAAGGGATAACATCCGGTGTCTGAGCCGTTACACGCAAGTAGGCGAGTGCCTTTTTAAATTTATCCTGGATAGTGTCCCAGTCGGGAGCAAGAGCAGAAGCCTGACCGCCTGCGGAGTAGAGTATCAGAGCGTTGTCAACTTCCTCTTTAAATTTATGAGGTGACTGGAATGTTACTATATGACCGACTGTTTTAGGCTTGTCAAAAAGACGGTTGGTTCTTGAAAATGTCTGTATGATGTCATGCGGATGCATCGGCTGTCTGTCTACAAATACAGTTGACAGGCAAGGCGCATCAAAGCCTGTAAGAAGTCTGTTTACAACAATAACAAGGTCAAGCTGTTCATCACGGATAGTTTTGTACCTTGTTTTTTTTCTTGCAAGACGGTCGTTAAGATTCGCATTATATCCCTTGATCTCACCGATGCCGAATTCTGTACCGAACATATCGTTATATTCATCAAGTGACTCAATCATTTTCGGTACATTTATGCTGGAGCTTTCGTCATTGTCATCACTGGAAACCGAATATGTAATAGCGAATTTAGGGAAGTCAGGCAGTACCTTTTTTGTTTCTTCACTGATTACTACCTTTGTTTCGCCTTTTTTTACCCGGTTTAGCAGGTCATAATACGCCTGTGCCTGTTTAATTGACTTAACAGTCAGAATAGCCTCGTAGGTTTTTCCTCTGCCATTTTTGAAGCCAAGCTTTTCATGTGATTTATTTATAATGATATTGAGAACCTCAAGCATATGCGTTTCTGTTTCATAAACTGACAGATCCTCATTACTGTCATTGCTTTTGAGATGGCTTGCACCCAGATGCTCAGTCTGAAATCCAAGTACAGCACCGTCTCTGATAGCATCCTTGACTGTGTATTTATGCAGACAGGAGCCGTATAATTCTTCAGTAGTGCGGGGCAGATCACCCTCGGCAGGGTATGGGTTTTCCTTGAAACGAGGAGTGCCAGTAAAGCCGTACCACAGCGAGTTACGGAAAAATTGTGACAATATTCTCTGTGTGTTAGGTGTGACTGCTCTGTGACACTCATCGACGATAAATGCAACACGAAGATTCTTGATGCGGTTGTATGCAGGTGTATCTTCTGTTAGTCGTTTTTTTATCGCAATAGACAGCTTCTGAATGGTTGTAACAATAACCTGCTGATTATGATTTTTGAGCTTGGCTATTAAATCATTTACATTGTCGGTTTCATCAACATCAACAACATCAGTATTTGCATAGGACTGAAAAGCCTGAGTTGTCTGAGTATCGAGATCCTTTCGGTCAATAAGGAAGATCGTTTTTTCAATGCTTGGAATATCTATCAGCAGATTTCTTGCGGTCTTGTAGCTTGTCATTGTCTTGCCTGAGCCTGTTGTGTGCCAGATATAGCCTGACACGCCCTGCTTTGATGCTGCTCTGACTGCTTCAATAGCATGTATCTGATAAGGACGCAGCAAGAGTATTCTCTTTTCCTCCTGGTCAAGTACAGCATACTTCATTACCATCTGATGTGCCTGAGGAATTTTCAGGACACTTTCTGCAAATTTCAGATAGTCGGCAACAGGTGCGTTTTTTGAATTCTCCCAGCCCGAAAGAAATTTTTCATTAAGCTCTTCCTCGCTTGCTGCAGCAAAATACTTCGTATCGACTGCATTTGATACGACAAACATCTGTATCGCAGAAAATACACCTGTAAATTTGCCCTCACTGATATATTTTTTTATTTGTCTGAAACCGTCTGTATATGAATGCTGACGGTTTTTAAGTTCAATATGAATAACAGGAATACCATTTATCAGTAATGATACATCAAAGCGACGGTCACGGCTGTGTATGTCTTCCTCATCATCTCTCAGGGCTTTATACTGATTGATAACCTCATAGACACTTGTTCCGCCTGCAATGTCATCACGTCTTAGAGCTGTAAGCTGTACAGTTTTTGTGTCACGCTGTACAGATACATGAGCAACACCGTTTTCGCCTGCTATCCACTTTGCAGCATCGTAAAAGGTAGCAAAGGAAAGCTGATTTTTAACCTGTTCAAATTCTCTGTCCGTCAGAGGCTGTCCGTCAAGCTGTTCCTTATTTCCACGTTCAAGGATAGTTCTGATATTTTCCCACAGTTTACTTTCATCATCAAGATCAGGACGGTATGTCCACTGACTTTTGCCTTGTGTAAGCTGTTCTATGAGTTTTTGTTCTATAGTCTGTTCTAATTCTGCCAATGTCGTTTCTCCTTTCAGACAAACATTACAGTTCATCCGTCTTAAATGACGTATATCCCTCGTAATAATAGCTGTTATCAATGCCTTTCATATACGTTTCACGGTCGTTTATCCTGTCCGTCAGCGCATTTTTCAGAATGTGCTTTATTTCGATATCTTTAATCGGGCTGCGCTCCATTGCAAGAAGATAATCATCCTTGTCAACCTTGCTCCAGTCTATTACCTTGCCAAGTTCTTTTTTTAGTATCAGGTCAAGCCATATTCGAGTGCTGCGTCCGTTGCCCTCACGAAACGGGTGAGCAACGTTCATTTCGACGTATTTTTCGATAATCTCGTCAAAAGTTGACTGTGGCATATTGTCTATGTTCTGCAAAGCGGTTTCAAGATACATAACGGGCACAAATCTGAAATTGCTCTTTGCAATATTGACCGTGCGAAGCTTGCGGGCGAATTCGTAAATCTCCGAAAAAAGATATTTATGGATTTCCGCAAGTGAATTATACTTTCCGGCTTTAAGTTTGTCAAGAAAACCGCTTTCAAACATTTCCGCAGCTTTCTTTTTGCTGATTTTTTCTTCAACCCTTGCAAGCTCGGCGGAATCTGTAATGCCTAATAAGTTTTCAAGTGCCATTTCAGTCATCCTTTCTTATACAAACATTTTTTGAAGCATGGATTTTTTCAATTTTTTCAGAGTTTCCAACTTACGCTGATGAAGGGT
>CALMUA010000164.1 GCA_937872775.1 uncultured Ruminococcus sp. | reverse complement strand
AATGAATAATTTTATAAAAATATCATTGGTAATAATGATGCTACATTTATTCTGACTGATATCCGTGGTCTTTTTACCATTCTGTACATTTTGTTATGATACGGCAAAATAAAAAAATTCCACTGTAAGCGGAACTTTTTTATCTAGGAACTTTTTCTTGCGTATAAGATGGATCCTTGATAACATTTATGTTTTTATTTTTTTTATTTATGTAGAGTATTTTATCAGCTTCATTCATGATTTTGTTCAGATCTGAATTTTTACTGCAGATAAATTCGTATACACCTACGCTGATTGTTATATTATAAGGTTTATTGTTTGTACGATTTATTCTGCTGCAGATATTGTTAAGACGTTTTATAAACATGTCCTTAAAGTTGCTTTCGTATATCATTGCATATGCTACAAATTCGTCACCGCCGAACCTTGCAGTAATGTCATTGCTTCTGACACATTCCCTTAATATTTCAGATGCTTTCTTTATTGCATAATCACCCTCATCGTGTCCGAACATATCATTTATCTTTTTTAGATTATCCATATCAGCATAAATAATGACAGCCCTTCTTCCAGAATGCCTTTTTATGGATGAATACACACTTTCAATAAATCCACGTCTGTTGTATATTCCTGTTAGTTCATCTGATTTTGAAATCTGAGATAGCATTTTATTGCTCGACTGTGCTTTGTTAAGATTGTCCATAAGCTGAGACTGTATAAGACGCTGGTTTCTGAGCATATATCTGAGTTTTATTGCACATGAAAGCTGTGGGGTAATAATTGAATTATAGAATACATAGTCATCAATATTTGTATCACATAATAAAAGGCCATAGTTTTCCTCACTGAAAAATACAGGTGAGGCAATAAAAGTATATCTCTGATCAGGCATATAATCATTGTCAAAAAGGTTTCGTGCTTTTATTTTACAGTTTTTATTTTTAAAAGGGTGAAATGAATCACCGATGTAATAGGAGTGAAGAAGTTCTGTTTCAGGCTGTACCCAGTCATATCTCGAATAAGAGATTACAGGGGCTTCATGTATGTAGAAATAGCAGCTTTGGATATTAAGATTACGGAATTTCTGCATAATTTCAAGATAATTCTTGCTTGTGTTTTCAGAATTCTCTATAATGCTGTTCATTATGAGATTAGTATCGTAAATATTGCATTTGATTTCAGATTTTTCTGACAGATTTTCATATTGTTTATATACAATAACATCCTGATATAATTTTATAAACAGTCTGAAAATCTTATCTTTTTTTTCTTCCGGTGTTGCAATCATAATAGCTTTTTCACAGACGGTGTGAAGAAGAAAATTAAAATTTTCAACTGTAACAAAATCAAGGATATTTAATTTAAGAAGGGTATTGAATTTGAAGATCAGTAAATCATTATTGATACAATTTTCAGGGTTTGTAACCTGTGACAGAAATATTGAAATAAATTTAAGAAGAAGATTTATTACCTGTTTGTTCGGCTGATAATTTGTATTGTTATAGTATGAGTAAATAACATCATGTATGGTGTTTACAAACAGAACAATATCCTTACTTTCATTTGACATCAGTTCATTAAGTGTATTGTGTGCAACGGTAGTTTTTGAACAGCATCCGCATGAATCTCTTTTAATGAGTCTTGTGTTTACCGTAATATCTGATTTTTCCATACCTTTGATGAAATTGATTGATTCTGAAAGTGCTTTGCTGCCAAGTTCACGATAGCTTGCCTGTATAGTAGTCAGCGGAGGATTCATTGATGCTGAGGCAGGAATATCATCAAAACCGGTGACTGTTATGTCCGCTCCTATTTTTAAACCGCATTTGTTTATTTCATGATAACCCGGTATTGCCATACAGTCGTTTGAAAAGCATATTGCATCAATGTTGTCCTTATTTATTTTAAGAAGTTCAGCAATAGGTTCATTGCAGAACTCTGTAAAATCACCTTCTGCTACAAGCTCAGGATCAAAATCTATATTAAATTTCTTCAATGCTTTTTTATATTCTTCAAGTCTTATGACTGCTTCTGAATTTGAGAGAGGTCCGCTTACAAATCCAATGCGTTTTCTGTTGTGGCATTTTACCAGATGTTCAATTTCTGTTTCAATACCGTTTGAATTAAAAGAAACACAAGGATAATCGTCAATCTTTTCAGATATTGTTATTACAGGCGTTCCTTTGAATTTGTTTAAAATTGAAGACATGGTATCGTGGTTTACAAGTCTCCCCATTACTGCAGTTTCAACTATTATTGCATCAAAACTGTTGTTTTCAGCATATGAAAACATACAGTTATACTGATACTGATATTTTTTATTAGTGAGATCGTGCTGTATTGTTTCAATATACCTTACCGGAAATACAACAAGGTTTACATCAAGCAGTTCCGCTGTATGAGCGGCACCGAGCATTACCTCTTCAGAAAATTCATTTTCAATATGACCAATAAAAAGAGCTATTGTATATCGTTTCTTCAACACGTTAAAATCCCCCCAAGATCTATATGTATCCCATAATATACCACTATATGTTATAAAAATATACGCAACAAACTATAATATCTATTCTAACGTATTTTTTTATAAAAATCAAGCCCATAATGTATTTTTTTATGTAAGATATTGCTGTATTTTATAATTTAATATTCACAATTAACTAAGCTTGAAAGAAATGATTTTTTCACATAGTTGTTTCCCAGTCTGAACCCTGGCTGTCA
>CALMUA010000163.1 GCA_937872775.1 uncultured Ruminococcus sp. | reverse complement strand
CAATGCATTCAAAGGTAACACGAGTTATGCCTTAGAATACTAAGAGGTCCTGAACAGTTACATTCTATGATTATATTATACTACTAAAAGAACAGCACTTCTATTAGTGGAATACACAAGATATTATCAACGTCTTAAATGGGAAAACTAAAATTTCTGTTGAAAACTCAGAAATTTTCATTCAGGACTTTTCAAAGTCCTGAACAGTTACAGTTTATTATTGAATAAAAAATATTCCACGATAACAAAGATGATTATCGTGGAATATTTTTATTTATTCTCTTTCTTTTAAAAACATATTTATTTTATTCTGTAGCGCAGATGTCGCTTCCGATTCATTTGCATACTCACCGTTAAAATATTTATTCATTTCTTCACTGATAATACCATTAAGCTTTGAGTTTATATTATTTTGAAATTCTGAATTGCTATATATCTTCTCAAAATACTCAACACATGATTTTTTATTATCATCACTGATATATGACTGATATGCACTTTTTTTGACAGGAAAAAAATCTGTATGAGATTGATTCTCATCACAAAGGAGACTTTTTATGAATTCCCATGACTGTTCTTTATGTACTGACTTTCTGCTTATTGAAACAGAATATTCAGGGACAATTACAGAACTGCTGCCATAAAATGAGGGGAATCCAATGATATTAACGTTGTCATCAGAATACATATTTTCAAGATCAGATAAATTCGATATATTATTTACATCAACAGTATATCCATTTTGAAGTACAGAAGAATAAGCCGGATCGTATGTACTATCAGTATCATTCATTTTATTGTTATAAAAATCATTTACTGATTTTATAAGGGTTTGGAAGTCCTCGTTATCAAAATTACATGAGCCTGACTTTATATCTATATATTTATCAGAATTCTGGATAATGATTTTCATTATAAGTTCTGTATCGTCTATAAGAGTAAAACATTTTTCACCGTTGCTTTTATTTAAAAATTCTATGAATTTATCTGTAGTCCAACCTGTAAAATTGTCTGTTTCACCTTTTCTGCCAATCATAGTATCTAGCTTGAATTCCGGACAAAGTGAATAAAGCTTGTCATTATCTTTCTGAAGTTCAAATACATTGTCAAGAAAGTCCTCGTATCTGGTTTCTTTATCATTTTCAATATAAGGTACAAGGTCTTCCGCAATTTCCATAGAGGTGTAGTTACCTATATTAAAGCTGTTATTGCTTATTATTATATCACATTGGTTTTGAGTGAGAACATTCTGCATCTGAGATTCATTATCAAGCTGCACAAGTGTAATATAATTATTCTCATGAGATTTATTATAGCTTGCTACAGCATTTCTCAATGCATCATTATAAATATTTATACCGCATATGCTGATATTTTTTTCATTTTCTGATTTGCTATTTCTAAATACAGTTAGATTACTATTATGATTTGTTATATTATTTTCTGCACATAAAAATCTATCCGGTGATATGGAAACAATATCTTCTATTTCAAAATCAGGCATTATTTCTTCATATTGTCCGCTTTCGGTATCTATTGTAAGTAAGCTTATAATAGATTTATTATAAAAAGACATATTTGTTTTATTTATTATTGAAGTGTTGCCAAGTATGGTCTCTTTATCATTGCTCAAATCATAGATGTATTTTTCTTTTTTGAATTCTCCATATAGAAAAATATTTTTTGTATCATTAATTACAGATATACTGTCATATAATCTTAGTTCATGACAATAATTTGAGTGATCTTCTATTAATGTTTTTTTCTTGACTACAGAAAAATCTGATTTGCTGATATACCATAATTGCTGACTGCCCCCTATTTCGGGATATCCTATAGTTACCAGCGCAATAATATTTTCTCCGTCGTATTCTATATCCTGCAAAATAATAGTTTGATCAGACTTGAAGTCTTTTTGAGTTGTAAAATCAAAAAAAGTAAGTTTTGCTGTTTCTTTATCAAAAAAAAATATTTCATTGTTATAACCCGTAAGTCCTGATTCATTCTGTGTTGTTGATGCCAAAAAACAAAATTGTTTTTCCGTGCTGATAAATTTAAGTATTTCAGAAACGTTACTACATTCTGCTGAATAATTATTTTTGAGTTTTAAATCAGTGTCATATTCATTTATTATCAGATTTTCCGCTGATAGTTTACTTTGCTCTGTTACAATATATTTGCTGCTTTTGTTAAATACTTTAAAAAAAGAATCGGAAGAATTAGAATCATAAATTGTGTTTTTTTCTTTGGTTTCAAGATTGTATCTGCATAATTTATCTGATTGTAGACATACGATATTTTTATCGTCCGTTCCTGTGTAAATTCCAGAAATATACTCTGTTTCAAGTTCATATCTTTTGTCTGTTTCTCCGTTTTCAGGGTTATATGAATTTATATATACGATATTATTGTTATCGTCTTTTTTTTCTACAGAATAAGCAATTACATTTTTCTGTTCGCTATTTGTTAAAAGAGCCGGGAAAAAACCCGGCATATCAGAAAAGTCATCTATCTGATATATGAGATTTCCTTGAGGAGAAAGATTAAGTATCTTTGGTTCTGGATTTTCTTCATTGTCTGACTTTAAAATAGTTTGAATAATAATATTTTTTTCATAATTACAATATGCAGATAGTATTATTCTTTTTTTATTAGGATCTGTTTTGTCTGATATATCTGTGTGTGAAATTAAATTAAGTCCGGTATCATATACATTTAAAGCTTCTTCATCAGATGTATTTCTTGTAAACACACCGATATTATCACCAACATTGGTCAATGATATGATAGTGTCATCTTTAGTTAGATTTAAGCTCTTAATAATGTTCCCATTAAAGTCTGTAACAGCTATATACTTATCAAAATTTTTGTGAG
>CALMUA010000162.1 GCA_937872775.1 uncultured Ruminococcus sp. | reverse complement strand
AAATATGTAAAATTACAATAATAAATTATCTTGAAAGGAAAGTATTAATGGATAATAAAAAAACACTTTATATTTCTGATCTGGATGGTACGCTGCTCAATAGTAATGCGGCTATATCAGATTATACAGCTCAAATGCTCAACAAATTTATTTCAGACGGAGGATTTTTCAGCGTAGCAACAGCCAGAACAGCGGCTACGGCTATAAGTATGGTAAGATGTATAAATATAAATGTTCCTGTAATCCTAATGAATGGTGTATGTATATATGATACTCAGAATAATGTCTATGTAAAAATAGAAAAAATATCTGATGAGATATGCAGTCAGATGCTTGACGTAATAAGGGAATTCAGTTTATCAGGATTTCTTTTTTCGATTACTGACAGTGTACTTGATACTTATTATGAGAACATAAATTCTCCTAATGCTGCAAAATTTGTAGAGGAGCGTACGAACAAATTCGGTAAGGTATTTACTAAGGTAGACAATTTTAAAAACTGTATAGGCAGGGGTATAATTTATTACTCTGTTACAGATCGTTATGAATTGCTTGAACCTCTTTATCTTAAGTTAAAGAAAGTAAAAGGAATTCATATTGATTTTTATCGTGATGTATATGATGAAAATTACTGGTATCTGGAAATTTCATCTGATAAAGCTTCAAAATACAATGCAGTTATGTATCTGAGAAAAGAATATAAATTTGACCGGATTATCGGATTTGGTGATAATTTTAATGATATACCTATGTTTGATGCCTGTGATGAAGCATATGCTGTAGAAAATGGCAAAGATGAAGTAAAGAAAAAATCAGATGGTGTAATATTTTCAAATAATAATGATGGAGTAGTTAAAAAAATATACTCACTATATTGAAATATGTTATGATTTGTTGTATAATAAGCGTAATGAAAGAAATATGATATTAATACTGAAAAAATATGTGCAATTCATTACATATTTGATGAAAATATACAGTGGGGGGGATCTGAAAAATGAACAACGCACCGAATATGCTTATTGTTGATAGCAAAAACTCCAACAGGGATATAATTAAAGAAATATTTAAGGATGAATATTCATTTATTGATGCCGACAGCGGAGTAAATGCGTTAGAAATATTAGAGAGTCAGCATCAGTGGGTAACTGTTATCGTAACTGATATATCCTTGCCTGATATGGATGGATATGAGCTTATTAAAAAAATATGCAGTGAAGTTACATTTGATAAGATTCCTATTGTAGTTGTAACGGGGGTAAATGATTCAGAAAAAGAAACAAAGGTGTTCGAGAGTGGTGCTTCTGATATGATAGTAAAACCATTCACACCTGTTTCAATAAAACAAAGAATAAAGAATGCTGTATCAGCTAAAAAAAACGAAACAGAAAATTTACTTTCACATACTTCAAGTGCTAATAATAAAACAAGAGAATTTGTGGGTGGAACCACGGAAGTTTCAGCGTTAATAGATACTATTCCGGGGGGATTCGGAATCTTCAGTATTAATAACGGTAAAATTAAAAATATCTATGCAAATTCAAATCTTTTGCTCATGTTCGGAGGCAGCAAGGAATATTACAGATTTATGAAAGATGATATTTCACGTGTAATACATCCTGATGACATTGAGAGTATTCTTAATACTATAGGGAGAATAAAAAAGACCAGAGCACCTGCGGATCTCTGTGTCAGGGCAAAGGTTCTTAATGGATGTTGGATATGGATAAATGTAAAAGGACAATTTATTGTATCAGATCATGGGGAGGACCTTCTTTATGTAATGCTTGTAGATGTTTCGAGGGAGAAGCAATATGAAGAAGTTATAAGCTACAGGGCGACTCATGATATTGTTACAGGAATATATAACAGAACAGCATTTTTAAAAAACACATATAAACTAATAAATGATAATACGGATAAGACCTATGCCATAATTGTATTGAACGTACAGAGGTTTAAGGTAATAAATTATTTGTTCGGGACGGAGCATACAGATGAACTGCTTAAAAATATAGCAAAAATGTTGCGAGATAATGTGGGAAAATATGGAGCATACGGAAAGCTTGAATCGGATAGCTTTGCAGTATGTGTTGAAAGTTCCTATTGTGACATAGAGACTATAAATGCCATAATCAATGATAGCTTTGCACATTATTATCTGGGATGCAGAGTTTCACTCAATATGGGGATTTATATTTCACAGAAAAATGATGTTTCTGTCAGTCAGATGTGTGACAGGGCAAATCTGGCAATGCAGTCCATTAAAGAAAATGATGATATAAATTATGCATTTTATGATGAGAATTTCAGACATAAGCTTATTGTTGAACAGGAAATAACAGCAGAAATGCATAAGGCACTTGATAACGGACAGTTTGTATTATTTATGCAGCCTGTATATAGTGTATCAAAAAATATACCTATAAGTGCAGAAGCACTTGTGCGTTGGATTCACCCGCTTAAAGGCATAATTCCACCAGGTGATTTTATACCTCTTTTTGAAAAAAACGGATTTATCGCAAAGCTTGACCGTTATGTCTGGGAGGAGGCGTGTAAATATCAGAGAAGACAGCTGGATTTAAAACATAAATGGGTTCCCATATCAGTAAATATATCACGAATGAGCTTTTATAATGAAAAGCTTGCGGATGAGATTTACGAGATTATACAAAAATACAGACTTACTCCTAAACATATTAAGATCGAACTCACAGAAAGTGCATATACTGATAATCCTACACAATTGATTGAAGCGGTAGACAAACTCCGTAACTATGGATTCCTTATACTTATGGATGACTTCGGAAGTGGGTATTCATCATTGAATATGTTAAAGGATATTACAGTTGATATTCTTAAGATAGATATGAGATTTATGTCTGATTTTGAAAAATCCATTAAGGCAGGAAATATAATTACATCAGTGGTTCAAATGGCCAAAAGTCTTGCTCTTGATATAATCGCAGAGGGTGCAGAAACAAAATCACAGATAACTTTTCTTACAAATATAGGATGTGACAGTATACAAGGGTATTATTTTTCAAAACCTATCCCATGTAATGAATTTGAGAGTCTTATACGAAATAGTTTTGGAACAGGTAAAAGCAAAAATACTGATAACCATTCATATATTTCTCAAAATACAAATGCGTCTGAAGTGCATGAGAGTAATGATGAAAAAAACAATGTGATTGAGGAATGTAAAGTGGTTGAGCTATAGATTAATACATGAGTATAACCCGGTTAATTCTATAAATTTTCCCGGATTGAGATGCGATAGTAATTTAAATTAAGTAAAATAATGCCTGAAATCACTGTTCATAAGATTTCAGGCATTATTTTATTAACGTTCCCGAGGTGATTCGAACACCCGACCTACCGCTTAGGAGGCGGTCGCTCTATCCGGCTGAGCTACGGAAACTTATATTATTTTTTGACTTACAGATTAAATTATATCATATGCTAAAAAAAAATACAATAGTATTTTTAAAAATTTGTTGTACAGAAATTAAAAACATGATATAATTATGTTTATGTAAAAGAATACACGTCAATTCTGAATATTGATTCATAAAAATATATGTTGATTTTTAGTAATAATATTCTGTGTTAATTAATCATTGAAAGGATGTATTGTGCAGGTGATCCCGGAAAAATATACATATGAAAAGCTGTCAGACAATATATGGGTGTGTGCAAGCGAGGACCACAGATTCGGAACAGATGCATTTTTACTGTCGGATTTTACAAATTATAAAAGAAATGATCTTGTATGTGAACTGGGAACAGGATGCGGTATAGTATCGCTTATAATGTCAAGGAAGGAACCTCCGAAAAAAATCTATGCCGTAGATATTCAGGAAAATGCAATAGAACAGCTAAGACTTGGAATAGAAAAAAGCAGACTCACAAATATTATCCCGGTATGTGCAGATCTTAAGACATTATGGGATACGGCACCTTTCGGACAATGTTCACTTGTAGTCTGCAATCCGCCGTACAAGGCTGCAAATGCAGGAATAGAAAGCAAACTTACATCCCAGCGGATAGCAAGGCATGAGATACTTTGCAATATAAATGATGTATGCCGTGCAGCAGACAGGCTTTTAAAATTTGGTGGAAGACTGTGTATGTGCAACAGGCCGGAACGTCTTGGTGATGTAATAACAGCTATGAAGTCAAATAACATTGAACCAAAACTTTTAAGATTTGTAAGCAATACACCGGAGCAGGCACCGTGGCTTTTCCTTATAGAAGGGAAAAAGGGTTCAAAGCCATATATGAAAGTAGCACCACAGCTTTATATGACAGGTGATAACGGATATTCGGATGAGGTAAAAAAAATATATAAATTATTATAGATTAAGAAATGTATATTATTTGAAAGGAATTAAAGATATGTCCGGAACATTATATGTACTTGGAACACCTATTGGGAATATGTCAGATATTACATTCAGGGCGATTGAGGTATTGAATGAAGTAGATTTTATTGCGGCCGAGGATACACGTGTAACTCTTAAGCTTTTAAACAGATATGATATAAAAAAACCGTTGATAAGCTATCATGACCATAGCTCAAGACTATGTGCAGACGGAATAATAAACAGGCTGTCAGCGGGAGAGAATTGTGCTGTTGTTACTGATGCAGGCATGCCTTGTATATCTGATCCGGGTGAAGGACTTGTAAAGCTTTGTTATGAAAACAACATACCCGTGAAGGTAGTACCGGGACCGAGTGCAGTTGTTTCCGCACTTGCGATTTCAGGGCTTGATACATCGAGATTTTCATTTGAAGGGTTCCTCTCTGTTACTAAAAAGCAGAGAAATGAGCATCTTGAACAAGTAAAGAACAATACTAATACGATGATATTTTATGAAGCACCACATAAACTTATAAGTACTCTCAATGATATGCTTAAATATTTTGGCGACAGAAAAATTTCCATGTGCCGTGAGCTTACGAAAATTTACGAAGAGGTTATACGCTGTACTCTTTCAGAGGCAATCGAATATTATAAGGATAAATCTCCGAAGGGCGAATATGTACTTGTAATTGAAGGAGCTAAAATGCCTGATACACCTAAACTGACAATAGAGCAGGCATTAGAAATGATAAGTGAACTTGTAGGGAACGGTGAAAAAACAATAACCGCCTGCAAAATTATCGCACAAGAAACCGGTTATAAAAAAAGCGAACTATATCAGCTTATTAATTTTCAGAAGTAAGCGGACATGTTCCCGAAGGTTCAGGGCGACCGGAAAGCCCTGCTCGCCTCCTCAGAGGCGAAATTCTGCTAAACACTGATTTTTTTATAAAACTAGCCATAATATAATTTCTTGCATAGATATTGCAGACAGGGAAAAAACCGCTTAAACAAAAAATACGCCTTTTTAATGAGGCGTATTTTTTATACAGATATATTTAATTAATAAGTTTATCAGTAATCTCCGGAAGTATCCTCCATGAGTTTGAATTTTATATCTAATTGAGTCTGATTTTTATCATTGTCTATACGAAGAACTTTAACACGGACTGTATCTCCGACTTTTTTTCCTTCAATAGCTTTCATAAGCGAGTTGTAATCATACGCTTTTTTACCTTCAGCTTCAATTATAATATCATTTACCATAAGACCTGAGCTTGCAATGTCACACTCAGGGTCAATGCTCTCTATCATCAGCCCTTTGATGCCTTCAGGAAGACTTTTTGATTTGATAAATTCGTCTGTAACAGTGTAAAATGTTATTCCTATCCTGAATCTGCCGGTTATATGCCCTTCGGCAATAAGTTGTTCAATTATAGGCTTTGCTTCGTTGATTGTTATTGCGAATCCAAGACCTTCATAGCTTGAACTTACATATTTTGATGACGTTATTCCTATGACCTGACCGTACATATTGACAAGCGCACCTCCGGAATTTCCGGGACTTATAGCTGCATCTGTCTGTATACAGTTCATTTCATAACCTGTCTGGTCAGCCTTTATCATACGATTTATTCCGGAAACATACCCTCCTGATATACTTCCTGTAAGTCCTCCCGGGTTTCCGATAGCTAATACCTGTTCACCCTGAACAACATTATCAGAATTTCCGAACTCTGCAGGACTGAGTTTTTTAATATTAGAATCAACCTGTATAACGGCAATATCTGTTTTTGAATCATAGCCGACAACACTTGCATCATATACTGATTTGTCACTTAGTGAAACTGCAAGAAATTTTGCTGAATTTATTACGTGTGCATTTGTGACGATGTATCCGTCATCAGACATTATAATTCCTGAACCACTTCCTACAGCTGCTGAATGGGTTGCATCAGCGTATGTGAGAATTTCGACAATAGAAGGACCAACGTGATCTGCGATACCCACGGCAGTGTATTTTCCGTTTTCATCACGAAACTGTTCATGTCCGGGCTTTTCATTAAGACCAAGTATAATGGTTGTGTTGGTGCGTGGGGAATAGAACCCAGATTTGAAATTAAAAATTTCAGATACAACGCAGAATAAAGCAAAAACAGATATAAGAATAACTGTAAGAAGAAATAATACTATTGCCGTTTTAGATAAATGTTTTTTCTCAGATGGAATAATGTTGTTATAATCTGAGATACATGCAAAATTTTCAAGGTCGTATTGATTATTGACTTTTTCAAATTTGTATTCTGCCTGGTCATGGCTGAAGTTGCTGTTATCGTTATCCATGGTTATCCTTTCATAATTAATTTTTTTATACTGCAAGAAATAACAGGGATATTATTGCTCAGAATCTGGGTAATGACGGAAAGTTATAAATGAATTACTCATCATAGGTGTTCTGGGCAGATTCAGTAAGCTCAAATTTATAGCCTACTCCCCATACTGTCTTTAATGCCCACTGAGGCGAAATCCCATCAAGTTTTTCACGAAGTCTTTTTATATGAACGTCAATTGTTCTTGAGTCACCGTAATATTCAAATCCCCATACCTCATCAAGCAGCTGATCTCTGGTATAGACTCTGTTAGGATTTGAAGCAAGATAAAATAAAAGCTCAAGTTCTTTAGGCGGTGTATCTTTTATTGTACCGTTTACCTTAAGCTCATATCTTGTCATATTTACAGAAAGCTTGTCATATGTTACTTCTTTTGATTCTAATTCTGATCCTGATTGATTTACACGCCTGTAAACTGCCTTTATTCGTGCCATGACTTCTTTTACATCAAATGGTTTTACTACATAGTCATCAGCACCCAGTTCAAGACCAAGCACTTTGTCAAACGTTTCGTTCTTAGATGTTATAATGATGATCGGAATATTTGATTTTTTTCTTACTTCTCTGCATACCTGCCAACCGTCAAGTTTTGGTATCATTACATCAAGCAGAATGATATCAGGCTTGAGTGCATTAAATTTAACAAGAGCTTCTTCACCGTCATGAGACAGTATTACTCCGCAGCCTTCCTTTTCGAGATATACTCTCAGTAAATTACATGTATTTTTATCATCGTCAATTATGAGAACTTTTCCAAGAGACATGTGACATCATCCTTTTAATAATTATAAATTTTTTATGATGAATATGTTTATTATTTTATTATACAATATTAACGAAATATGTACAAGTTTTTAATATGAACAAACTATGTATTAATAATTA
>CALMUA010000161.1 GCA_937872775.1 uncultured Ruminococcus sp. | reverse complement strand
TTCAAATATGTTATAATAGTAATAATAGTATAATGTATAGCTTTAACAGTTAGATTTTCTGGAAAGCTATACGTTTTTTATTTGATAGGTACCAATGTATATCATCAACACTTAAAGTCTTTATTTAAACAGCATTTTTTTGAAGGACTGATTAAAAAAATGAACAATCGTCAGCCATATACTATAGGAGGTATATTACATGGAAAAAACAAATAATTATTTATACTCAATTAATGAATACGTTTCATACAGACATAACGGAATATACCAGATCGTTGATATATGTCAGAAGGAATTCCCAAGAAGTCAGTCAAAAACATACTACGTGCTACAGTCTGTATATGATAGCAATTCAAAGATTTATGTCCCTGCAGATGCAAAAGATCTTAAGTCAATGATGAAACACATACTTACTGTTAATGAAATAAACTCTATCATAAGCAAAACTGAAGAACTTGAATGCATCTGGATTGATGACAGTTCGCAGCGTGATTTTAAATTAAATGGAATTCTTGATAGCGGCAACCGTGAAGAAATACTCTGGATTGTAAAGCTACTTTCTATTCAAAAAGAAAAATTAGCTCAGCAAAAGAAAAAATTATATTCATGTGATGAAAAAATACTTACCACAGCAGAAAGAATTATAACAGAAGAATTTGCTTTTACACTTGGAATTCCAAAATGTGAAGTAATTCAGTATATCGTAAGCAATAAATAAAAAATTCCCGTCTATTTTACAAGACGGGAATTTTTTGTCATATTCATCTTTAGATCGTGAAAATATATAAATTAAATATCTTCACTTATTTCGTCATTATCAAGGACATCTTCAACATCCTCAGTAACAATGTCATCAATGTCAAACTCCAGGTCTTCACCACAGTTAGGACATTTCATAGAACCTTCATCAAGCATTCCATCATCAAGAAGGATTGAATCGCCGCATGTTGGACATACAACTTCATATAATTCATCATCGTCATCATCAAAATCATATTCTTCGTCGTCATCGTCACTATCATCGCAATCGCAGTCACATTCATCATCAAGCTCGTAAAAATCTTCCTCAACTGCACCAAGATCTTCATCCAATATTTCGCATAGCTCAGTCAGTTCATCTACCTGGCCCTGAAGATCCTCGATATATCCAACCATCTCCTGCATTACATCTGCCATCTGTACCAGAATTTTGCCTTCTTTTGAAGAAGTATCGATGTCTGTACCATCAAGATATCCCTTCAGGTATGACATTTTTTCTGTTAGCTTCATAAAAATCCTCCTTTTAATAAAATTTATTAATGAACGTATATTAATACACGTTAATT
Source organism: uncultured Ruminococcus sp. (assembly GCA_937872775.1). GTDB lineage: Bacteria > Bacillota > Clostridia > Oscillospirales > Ruminococcaceae > HUN007. Next base: position 11,860 of record CALMUA010000161.1, on the reverse strand, counting down.
AAACAAAAAGAATATGCTTATGCACGTTCCATATATTCGCCGGTTCTTGTGTCTATTCTTACCTTATCTCCCTGATTGATAAACAGAGGAACTCTGATTTCAGCGCCTGTTTCAACAGTAGCTGGTTTTGTTGCATTTGTTGCTGTATCACCCTTGAATCCAGGATCTGTTTCAGTAACTTCAAGTTCTACAAAGTAAGGTGGTTCAACACCGAATACATTGCCCTTGTATGAAAGAATTTTAACTTCCATATTTTCCTTAACAAAATTGAAGCTGGTTCCAAGCTTGCTTTTGTCTATCGGAATCTGTTCATATGTTTCTATATCCATAAAGTAATAAAGGTTATCCTCTGCATACAGATACTGCATATCCTTTCTTTCAATAAAAGCTGTAGGATATTTATCAGTAGGATTAAAAGATCTTTCAACAACACCCCCTGTAATAACATTTCTATATTTTGTTCTTACAAATGCTGCACCTTTACCAGGCTTAACGTGCTGAAACTCTATTACCTGTACTACATTACCATCCATTTCAAAAGTTACACCATTTCTGAAATCTCCAGCTGAAACCATAAAATTTATACCTCCAAATAATTATAAATAACGAATAATGACAATTGTTTTTCATTCCATTACTTCTTACTATTTTACAATAAATCTTGCTTTTTTGCAATACTTATTTTAAAATAATTATAAAGCAATCAGTTCTTTTGGACTATGTGTCAGATTTTTATATGAATTATGAGTAATGATAACCATATCCTCTATCCTTATTCCAAATTTATCAGGAATATAGATCCCAGGTTCAATTGTTATCACCATTCCCGGCTCCAGTATCTGACTACTGTTCTTTGAAACTGCCGGTTTTTCATGAATCTCCATTCCTACTCCATGTCCCAGTGAGTGTCCGAATGCGCTCTCAAAGCCCTTGCTGGCAATATAATCTCTTGCGACAGAATCAAGTTTACTGCACAACATTCCCGGGGCAATACTGTCAAGCGCTTTTTTCTGTGCATCAAGCACTATATGATAAACCATCTTTTCCTCATCAGATGGTGTTCCGATATAAAATGTTCTTGTCATATCACTGTGACATCCGTCTACTACAGCTCCGAAATCCATAAGAACGAAACTGTTTTTAATAATTTTATCATACCCTGGTTCACCATGAGGCAATGATGTATTTTTCGCCGTCAGAACTATTGTATCAAATGAAATATCTTCTGCACCTAATGATTTCATTTGATTGCCTGTCATAATGGCAATATCACGTTCTGTCATGCCCTCTTTTACATTATCAAGTACATATGCATATGTCTGGTCTGCAATATCCTGAGCCTGTATAATTTTTTCTTCTTCCGATTCTGATTTTATAATACGAAGTGAATTAATGTTCTTGCTTAAATCCATGGTCGAATTTACAGTTATTTTCGGAAATGACTGTTTAAAATTATTCAGACGACTCACAGTCAATGTTTCGGCCTCTATCATAATTTCAGATGTACAATGCTTTTTAAACAGCTCGGACAGCTGAATCGTCTTGTCCTTCTGCTCAATCACTTCGCAATCCTTTACTGTCTTATATGCCTTTTCATAATACCTGAAATCAATTATAAGATATGCTTTTTCTTTAAAGCATACAACTAATCCATCACTTGATTTAAGCCCGGTAAAATATCTCCTGTTTATCTCTGATGTTACAAGCGCACATGTATTGTTGTTAGGAATAATGTTCATCAGTTTTTCTATATTTGTCATATTCATACCGCCTTTGAAATCATTTTTACAAGACCAGTCATCCCTAGAATATAGCTGTCACGTCCGAAACCTGATATTGACGCCCTGCATACAGGCGCAATTACAGAATTTTTTCGGAATTCTTCCCTGGCAGCTATATTGCTTATATGAATTTCTATACATGGAATTTTTATTGCAGCTATTGCATCACGTATTGCATAACTATAATGAGTATATGCACCTGCATTTATAAGTACTCCGTCAGATTCTTTACGTGCCTTATGAAGCTTATCTATTATTTCTCCTTCGTGATTTGACTGAAATATTTCACAATGTACATTAAGCTGTAAAGCTTCGGCCATAATGTCATTATTGAGTTTTTCAAATGTTTCTTCTCCGTACACTCCCGGTTCTCTTTCACCAAGGAGATTTAAATTCGGTCCGTGGATAACCAGTATATTCATGTTCAAGCCGTCCTTTATTATTTTTGATTATATAATTTTTTAGGAAGAAAAGGAACTTCTATTTTTCGTTTAAATTTAAGAAATCCTTTCTTTTCATGCTCTATAGGGAAAACATATATGCATCTTACACGCCTGATATTCGCTCCAAGCACATCAGTAAATATCTGATCCCCCACGACTGCAAGATTTTTAAAAGGAATATTCATTCTCTTCTGTGCCCTGTTAAAACCGTCAGAAAGAGGTTTTTTCCCTTCACATATAAATTCAAGTCCCAGCTTATCGGCAAACGGCTTTACCCTCTCAAAATGATTATTTGAAACAATCAGCATTTTTATTCCTGACTCCTTCATTGTTTCTATCCATTCAATAACTCCGTCAGCCGGGCGTGGATTATCATGTGTTGTAAGTGTATTATCCAGATCAAGCAGAAGACCTGAAATGTTGTTTTCGCCCAGAAGCTCCGGTGTTATGCTGTGTACTGATTTTAAAGCAATGTCTATTTTAAACAAACCATTCATTTCCCCTTTATTTTTTGTTCACTTTAGAATTATAACATTGTTTTAACCTCAAAAACAATATGTTTTTTGAAAAATTTATTATTAATTATCTTAAACATTTATTCGTAATTTTTTATTACCGGATAAATGTTTTTTTATGAAAACAAAAAACGATTATAAATACGTAATATAAAAGATTAAAATTGTAAAGGTAAAAATATAAACTTTTTTGTCATTATGGGTAACTATAGATAATATTTAACAATTATATTTCGAATAATCTGACAAAATATTTACATATTATTTATTATATGCTATAATATTTACAAATGTAATAAAACAAATTTGATATTTTAAAGGAAGTACATACGCTATGGATAAATTATTTTTGCCTTTAGTAAATTCTCAGATAGCCATAATTCCTACGTACAAAAATTATCTTATCAAAATATATTTTAATACAAAAAATCAAAATTACTATATTGGCATCATTGATTACCATTCACTTAAAAGTAAATTATTCGAATTTGCTGATAAAATAGAACTATATTTTCAAAATACATCAACAAAGGTTAATGATGGGACTGCGTTATTTGCTTTTTGCGAAAGCAGGTCATTGTTTAACCTTCAATTTAAACCGTATATAGCAGTTGTTTTTTATCACAATACAGAATGTACAGAATACGGAATAAATGATGAATTATTGCATATGTGGATAACTAAAATCAAAAACTATTACATGTGAGATTATAATTATTTGAATAAGAATTACATATTGCAATCTGCGTTTATAAAAAAAATATTTAAAAGGAAGTGTATGCCGTGGATCAATTGATTTTGCCTTTATCAGATTCTCAGATAGAGATTATTCCAAACGACACCGGATATTTTTTCAGCATATACCTTATCATCCCTGAAATTTTCATTTTCAATTATCTCTCCCCTTGATAGAATTACAACAATGTGGTATAATAAATAAAGCAGTCTCATTCACATATGATGTCTGCGAAAAATATTACTGATTTTCGGGGAAGTGGACAAAATAGAAACTCGTGTTGCCATTATAGGCGTTATGGTAGAAAACAATGCCTCCACAGAAAGCCTTAACAATATTCTGCATTTTTACGGTGAATATATAATAGGGCGTATGGGTATTCCATACAAGGAAAAGAATATAGGCATCATAAGTATTGCCGTTGATGCACCGGAAAATGTTATAAGTGCACTGTCAGGCAAAATAGGCCGGCTTCCCGGGATCTCTACAAAAACTCTTTATTCAAAATTAACTTAACGGGGAAGATTTTCTGACCCGGAAACGAAAGGACTCTTTAATATGTATAATCCTGAATCACTAAAAGCAGAAGAATTTATCTCACACGACGAGGTTCTTGAATCTCTCGGATATGCAGAGGCAAACAAAAGCAATGCCGAACTTATTGACAAAATAATTGAAAAGGCAAAACTCAGAAAAGGTCTTACTCACCGTGAAGCATCTGTTCTTCTCGTATGTGATATAAAAGAAAAAAATGATGAAATCTTAAGTCTTGCTCAGCAGATCAAAAAAGATTTTTACGGAAACAGAATAGTAATGTTTGCTCCTCTTTATCTTTCAAATTATTGTGTAAACGGATGTGTTTACTGCCCGTATCATATGAAAAATAAGCATATAACACGTAAAAAGCTTACACAGGAAGAAATAAAGAATGAAGTAATCGCATTACAGGATATGGGACATAAAAGACTCGCTATAGAATCAGGCGAAGATCCTGAAATGAACCCTATCGAATATATCCTTGAATCCATAAAAACCATTTACAGTATAAAGCATAAAAATGGCGAAATAAGACGAGTAAACGTCAATATTGCCGCAACAACTGTTGAAAACTACAGAAAGCTTAAAGAAGCCGGTATCGGAACATATATTCTGTTCCAGGAAACATATCATAAACAGAGCTACGAAACACTTCATCCAACAGGTCCTAAGCACAACTACGCTTATCATACAGAAGCCATGGACCGTGCAATGGAAGGCGGTATTGATGATGTCGGACTCGGTGTACTTTTCGGTCTTGAGCTTTACAAATACGAATTTGCCGCTCTTCTTATGCATGCAGAACATCTTGAGGCAGTACACGGCGTAGGTCCTCACACAATAAGCGTACCAAGAATAAGAAGAGCTGATGATATTGACCCGTCTGTATTTGACAATGGAATAAACGACGACATTTTTGAAAAAATCGTAGCATGTATACGTATTGCCGTACCATATACAGGAATGATTATTTCCACAAGAGAAAACCCTGCATGCCGTGAAAGAATACTTAAGGTAGGTATTTCACAGGTTAGCGGAGGTTCAAGAACAAGTGTAGGTGGCTATTGCGAACCTGAGCCGGAGGATGAAAATTCTTCACAATTTGATGTAAGTGACAAACGTACACTTGATGAGGTAGTAAACTGGCTGATGTCACTCGGATATATTCCTAGTTTCTGTACAGCATGTTACCGTGAAGGCCGTACAGGTGACAGATTCATGACACTCTGCAAAAACAAACAGATCCAGAACTGCTGCCACCCTAATGCACTTATGACACTCAGAGAATATCTTGAAGACTATGCTTCACCTGAAACCAGGGTGATCGGTGAAAAGCTTATCCAGAGTGAGATTCCTAACATTCCAAGTGAAAAGGTAAAGGATATTGTTCTTGAATATCTTGATGAAATTCAAAATGGAAAAAGAGATTTCAGATTCTGATAATTACGGAGGAAATTATTATGGGACTTAATGACACTCCATCTTCAGAACGTGTTCACATAGCATTCTTCGGCAAAAGGAATGCCGGCAAATCAAGCACAGTAAATGCAGTAACAAATCAGAATCTGTCAGTAGTATCCGATATAAAGGGTACTACTACAGACCCCGTATACAAATCAATGGAGCTTCTTCCTGTAGGACCGGTAATGATTATTGATACTCCTGGTATTGATGATGAAGGCTCTCTTGGCCAGCTCAGAATTCAAAAAGCCCATCAGGTGCTCAATAAAACTGATGTAGCTGTTCTTATTGTTGACTCATCGGCAGGATTATCTGATGAAGATAACATGCTTATAAATCTTTTCAGGGACAAGCACATAAATTATATTACAGTTTACTCAAAAGCAGATAAGCTCGTCTCAGTTCCCGAAGCTTCTGAGAATGAGATATATATAAGCTCTGTAACAGGTTTTAATATCAATGCTCTGAAAAATATGATCGCTGCAGCTGCAAAAAAAGAAGAATCTGATAAAAGAATAATTGGTCATCTCCTCTGCCCTGAGGATATAATTATTCTTGTAGTACCTGTTGACTCTGCAGCACCAAAAGGCAGACTCATTCTGCCGCAGCAGCAGACAATACGTGATATTCTTGATTCAAATGCTACAGCATTTGTTGTACAGACTCCGCAGCTTGAATCTGCTATTTCATCACTTGCAAAAAAACCACGACTTATCATTACAGACAGTCAGGCATTTGCAGAGGTATCAAAAATTGCACCTGAAGATATAACTCTCACATCATTTTCTATTTTATTCGCCAACTATAAAGGAATCCTCAGTACTGCTGTAAAAGGCGCAAATTCACTCAAAGAATTAAAAGACGGCGATAAAATTCTTATTTCTGAAGGCTGTACACATCACAGACAGTGCAATGACATAGGAACTGTAAAACTTCCAAGACTTATAGAAAAATATACAGGTGCAAAGCCTGAATACGAATTTTCATCAGGAACAGGCTTCCCTTCAGATCTTTCAGGATACAAAATGATTATTCACTGCGGTGGCTGCATGCTCAATGACAGAGAAATACAGCATCGATGCCAATGTGCAGAAAAAGCAGGAATTCCATTTACCAATTATGGAGTTGCTATTTCATATATGAATGGTATTCTAAAAAGAACACTCAGAGTATTTCCTGACATATATGATTTATTGAAATAATATTTTCTTTGCTGAAATGAGACAGACATTCCGAAAAATTTTAAAATTATTTCTGGGGTTCAGGTACTGACAATGATATCATTGTTTCATCTGTACGTGCCCTTATAAGCTGTATTAATAAGCTGCTACAAAACTCCCTGTAAATATGTTTTTTTTCTGAAAAAGCTATGAAAATACTATGATTTGCTTGACAATAGTAAACTGTATGATATAATTATTATGATAAATTATTGTATGTATATTATTTCTTATTTGTCATTTTGAAAGGATAATCAATTATGAAAAAAATGAAATCTAAAATATTGACCATTTCACTTATATGTGCGTTTTCCCTTGCACTTACGGGATGTAATGACAAGGATTCAAACAAATCCGGCACTTCTGTCGTAACAAAAGGGCCAGGAAGCTCAGACAAGGATACTACTGAAGTAACTATTCCTGAAAAAGACGATGATGGAAGTAAAATAAGCGTTTTCGATGTAACTGATTCAGAAGGAAACATTGTTACAGACGCAAAGGGTTCATCAGTTACTGCACTTGCCATTGTTGGTAATGACGGTAAAGTTATTACTGATGCAAAAGGAAACAATGTTGCTCCTAATATAGCTGCAACAAAAAAACCTGACCGTGTGGTATCAGCAAACAATAGCAATAACAGCAACTCAGGTGCATCAGATGTAAAAGTAACTTCAGACGGACCTACTGTCAGTGTTGACAAGGATATAGAAGCTTCTGCAGGCGAAGAAGTTACATTTAAAATTAATATAACGAACAATACCGGTTATACATGCCTTGTTGCATGGCTTGATATAAACACAAAATATTTTGAGTTTGTTTCATTCGAGGGTGGAGATCCTGATTCCTCCAATTACAAACGTTCTCCTGAAAAAAATAACACTACATGCAAGGAATATACAAAGCCGGGTGCCAAAGACCTTGATACACTTATATTAATGTATTTTGATAGTTCATGTGAATCCCTTGTCGGAAATACTACATATGCAACAATAACACTTAAAGTTAAAGAGGATACACCTAAGGGTACATATGATCTTGCATTTGACGCAGAAACTGACGGAAATGCAAAATGCAATAACGTTGATGCTGATAAAAAAGTTATAGTAGCTACACCAAAATATCAGAACGGAAGCATCAAAGTTAAATAATTTATTTTTGTTTTTTGGGATCACCAACGAACATGGTGATCCTTTTTTAACAAAAGAATTCTACGGAGGTAAAAATTAAAATGTATAAAAGCAACAAAAGAAAGATTATAACAGCATTTTTGATCTGTGCTTCGGCTGTAAGCATTACTGCATGTAATAAGGATGATAAATCATCATCTACATCTGTAGTCACAGATGCAGACATTGTCTCAGGCAGTAATTCTTCAGGTTACAGTGAAAATGATGTAACGTCCATACCTGAGATTGACGATGACGGCAATAAGATCAATGTAATTGCAGTTACTGATGAAGCCGGAAAGATTGTAACGGATAATAAAGGTGATGCTGTTACACAATTAGCCATTGTGGACGATTCCAATAATATAATTACTAATGCAGAAGGAATAGCTAAAAAGCCTAATATCAAAATAACAACAAAGGCATCAGCAGCAGTAAATAACGACAACGCTGCTGTTTCCAAGGCTGAAACAGGAACCAATGCAAACGGAACAGAAGCAAATTATAAGTACGGTTCTCTTCTTTGGATGGCAAAGTACAGTGAACACGCAGTTACAAATGCCGAAGGAAATCCTACTACAAATGCAGACGGAGGCCGCTCTGAGCTTGTATTTAACGGAATTCAGGAAGGCGGAGAAGTATTTGCAGTAACCTTTAAAGTAAATGAAAATGCAGCTCCCGGCAATTATGATATTATTCTTGCAAAGGAAACTGAAACAAGAACAAGTTCACTCTGTAACAACAAAGGTGTTGACGTTGCTGCCAATTACTATTCAGGTGTAATTGCTGTAGGCACTGATAAAGCACCGGAAGCTTCCGGCGAACATGACGGCTTATCTTTATCGCTCTCAAACGCATGTGCAAAACCTGGTGATATAGTAACGCTTTATGGAACTATTTCAAATAATACAATGGGTATTGCAGCATTCAATACCTATATTAAATATGATTCAAATTCATTTACCCTTCAGAAAATCACTGCAGGATCGCTTATTGACGGAAACGGAGATTTTATTACTTCGTGATTTATGCAGACTCTATTTAAAGTATTGAAAGGTAGGGATTCAATGAGCAAAAAGAATATTTCCATTTGTACATCACTGCTTATATCAGCAATAATTTTATCCGTGGCATCATGCAGCAATAAATCATCAGATGTACACGAAAAAAAATCTGATACATCCGTACAGTCTTCAGAATCTGTTTCTGAAACATCTGTCAGGAAAAATACTTTGAAACAAACTACAACCACACCAGCTAGTAACAGCAAAGGAAATAAGATTACTGTTATTGAGGTTACAGATAAAAACGGCAATATCGTTACTGATTCAAATGGCTCCGCTGTAACTGAAATTGTTGCTGCAGATTCAGATAATAACATTATTACTAATTCTGACGGTTCATTTGTCAGACCTGATACTTCAATAAATACTACATTACCTTCAGTTACAAAACCTCAGGCTCCATTACAGTCCTCAGAAACTGATATATCTGATGCATATGTCACATCGTACGGAAGTGTGAATTTCACATGGCTGTGCAGCAATAAAGAAAATTCACTTCCGGGAAACGGACAATTTGCGGTTTTTACCTTTAAAATCAAAGACAATGCACAAAAAGGTGATTACAATATTGACCTGTTATCAGCCTACGGTGATCCAGCAAACTGCTTTGTAAAATATGACGGGACCAAGAAAAATGCGTATCTTGATGGAGGTACAATAAGTGTAGGAACAGGATATACTTTGCCTGACAATACATCTGACACGCCGGAAATCTACGCTAATCTTACAAACGCAAGCGGAAATCCGGGTGATACTGTTACTATTTACATGGATATATCAAATAATTATCCAGGTGTAATAGGCTGCTGCACAATGAATATTAAATTTGACAATAATGCACTGGAAATCATGTCTATCACACAGGGATCACTGTTTGATACAATCTCAAAAGGCACATTTGCAACTTCTATGGACCAGAATTTAATTTCACAATAAATTAAAATGCAGTAATCAACATATAATGTGTTCTGATTACTGCATTTTTTGTTTTAATTATTATTTATATATCTTGCCTACAAGATATAAAAAAGCTGTATCTTAACATTAAATAAAAGTTATGATACAGCTATTTTTATTAAAAGGCTATTTTATTTTGATTCTTTATTTTTAATTGACGCAGCAATAAAGCTCTCAAATAATTTCTCAGGTTTATTTGGTCTTGATTTGAATTCAGGATGGAACTGAACACCGATAAACCACGGATGATCCTTTACCTCTATCATCTCAACAAGACGCTCATCAGGTGAAATACCAACTATCTGAAGTCCACTGTTGCTTAAAACTGTTCTGAAAGCATTATTGAATTCCCAACGATGACGATGACGCTCATATATAAGGTCCTGTTTATAAATATCAGCACTTAATGAATCCTTACGTATTTTACATGGGTATAATCCAAGGCGCATTGTTCCGCCCTTTTCAGTAATATCCTTCTGATCTGCCATAATATCAATAACACTGAAATCATTATCAACAAACTCAGATGAATTCGCTTCAGGCATTCCAGCGACATTTCTTGCAAATTCAATTACAGCCATCTGCATTCCAAGACATATTCCGAACATAGGAACCTTGTTTATTCTTGCATAATGAATAGCTTCAATCATTCCTTCTATTCCTCTGTCACCGAATCCACCAGGTACTATGATTCCGTCACATTCTTTAAGAATATCATCAGTTGTATCACATGTTATCTCCTCTGAATTTATCCAGCGGATCTCAACTGTTGCGTAATTAGGAATTCCACCGTGTCTTAAAGCCTCAGCAACTGAAAGGTAAGCATCCGGAAGAGCAACATATTTACCGACAAGACCTATGGTAACTGTCTTTGTTGCTGACTTCTGTTCTTTTACCATATCTATCCAGTCAGTAAGATCAGGTTTTCTGTTTTCAAGTCCTAGATGATAACATGCACTGTCTGCAAGTCCTTCATTTTCAAGCATTATAGGAACTTCATAAAGAGAAGGTGCTGTCAGGTTCTGAATAACGTCTGTTTTACGTACATTACAGAATAAGCTTATTTTCTCTGCCATATCCTTCGGTATTTCCTGTTCACTTCTGCATACAACCACGTTAGGCTGAATACCAAGTGAGAGAAGTTCCTTTACAGAATGCTGTGTAGGCTTGGACTTCAATTCATTTGATCCGGCAATAAAAGGTACCAGAGTAACATGAATATACATGGCATTTTCTCTTCCGACCTCTGTTACAACCTGTCTTATTGCTTCAAGGAACGGAGTACTTTCAATATCACCTACTGTTCCCCCTATTTCAGTTATAACAACGTCTGTAGCGCTTTGTTTTCCGACTCTGTATATTCTGTCCTTAATTTCATTTGTAATATGAGGAATAACTTGAACTGTTCCTCCGAGGTAATCTCCCCTTCTCTCCTTGTTAAGGACATTCCAGTAAATCTTACCAGTAGTAACATTTGAGTTTACTGATAAATTTTCATCAATAAAACGTTCATAATGACCTAAATCTAAATCTGTCTCAGCTCCGTCATCAGTTACAAAAACTTCACCATGCTGATATGGACTCATTGTACCCGGATCAACATTGATATAAGGGTCAAACTTCTGAATTGTGACTTTATAGCCTCTTGCTTTTAATAGTCTTCCTAAAGAAGCGGCCGTAATTCCCTTACCTAATCCTGATACAACACCGCCTGTTACAAAAACGTACTTAATAGGCATAATTATCCTCCCGATTATATATATTAAAAAACACAATACTTCTATTCTACTATCTTCCGCACAAAAAATCAATCTTTTTTTGAAAACTTATTAATTATAACAAGATAAAAAAAACATATCATTTAATATACTAAATCAGTTATTATTACAAGCTTATTAATGTATATAAAACAAATTTTTGGTATAATATATGATATCCAAAGATTTTTTCATATATATAAAATTAAAAATGATAATATAT
>CALMUA010000160.1 GCA_937872775.1 uncultured Ruminococcus sp. | reverse complement strand
CCCAGATTGTCAACGATAATTGCCGAAAACAAAAATTATTTTAGTATAATAATATTTTATCTAATTATTCACTCTTTATATGTCTGATTTTTCTCCTGATTTCACAAAATATTCACAATTCTATTGTACAATATTTATTATTAAAGCAGTACTTTGTACTGCTTATATCAATAAACAATAAAGGGGTAATCATATGAACAGAATATTGGTTGTCGATGATGAAACAAATATACGACTTGTTGTCAAAGAATATGCGGAATTTGAAGGATATGAAGTACAAGAGGCTGAAAATGGCATGCAGGCAATAGAAATGGTTAAGAATTCGGATTTTGATGTTATTATTATGGATGTAATGATGCCTAAGCTTGATGGATATTCAGCATGCAAGGAAATTAAAAAAATCAAAAATATTCCTGTAATCATGCTTTCTGCAAGAGGCGAAGAATATGATAAGTTATTTGGTTTTGAAATTGGCATAGATGATTATGTAGTAAAGCCGTTTTCTCCAAAAGAACTTATGGCACGAATAAAAGTTGCTTTAAAACGATGCAGCACTACAGAAGGTCAAACTTCCTCAGACAGATATAAATATGAAGGTCTTGAAATTGATATGGCCGGCCGTGAGGTGTATGTAAACGGAGTAAAAGCTTCTATGACTCCCAAAGAATATGATCTCCTTTTCTTTCTTGTAAAAAACAACAATCTTGCCATGTCACGTGACAAGCTACTTGAAAGTGTATGGGGATATGACTTTTTCGGTGATGACAGAACAGTTGACACACATATAAAAATGCTCCGCAACAGTCTTGGTGAATATAGAAAATTTATAGTAACACTGCGTGGAATGGGGTATAAATTTGAAGCTAACTAAAAGCATCAGATTTCATATATGGCTTAATTTTATTTTTTTTGTATTGTGTGTTACTGTACTCCTATGGATTTTCCAGATAGCCTTTCTGCAAAATTTTTATGAAAAGCTCAGGACAAATACAATTGAAGAAACTGCTCATAGCATGACACACTCGTATTCCCAGACAAATACTGCTGATGAAAAAAGTTTTAATTCACTGATGGATCAGTTTGATTCAACAGCAATTGAAAATGACTTTACTTATATTATTACTGATTCAACTATTTCATATATAAAACACTGTAATGACCAGTCAGTAATCAATAACTCATTTCATTTAAGAGAACAGCTTGATTTACTTGCAAGAAACTCAATCCTTAAAAACGGATATTTTATTACTAGTGAACAGGGACCAACAGCAAACAGTGAAGCTTTAGTCATCTGTACTGTTTTAAAAGACAAGAACGGAAAAACAGATTCTTATCTTATGATAAACTCGATAATAACACCTGTAAATTCGACAATTGTTATTTTAAAACAGAACACGTACTGGATAACTACTATTCTTATAATTATTGCTCTTGTTCTGTCATTTTTCATCTCAAAGAGTATTATAAGACCTATTCTCAAGATCACCAAATCTGCTGACAGGCTTGGTAAAGGTGAATATAACGTTGAATTTGACGGAGGAAGATTCAATGAAACGCAGCAGCTCGCAAAAACACTTAATTATGCATCTTCTGAAATTTCAAAAGTTGATGAGCTGCAGCGTGATCTGATTGCCAATGTGTCTCATGATCTGCGTACTCCTCTAACAATGATAAAAGCATATGCAGAAATGATACGTGATCTGTCAGGCCCCAAAAAAGAAAAACGTGAGGAACATCTAAGAATAATCATTGATGAGACTGACAGACTTGCATTGCTTGTAAATGACATGCTTGATCTGTCCAAACTTGAAAAAGGTGGACAACCACTAAACTACACAAGTTTTGATATTAATTCAAAGCTTCATGATATAATAACAAGATATAAGGGCATTTCCAATGTTATGGGATACACAATAAATTTTAAAGACGACACACCGGTAATAGTAAAATGCGATATTGTAAAAATCGAACAGGTAATTTATAATCTGATAAACAATGCAATTAATTATACGGGTGATGACAAGCAGGTATATGTAACCCAGACAATTGAAGACGACTTTGTAAAAATAACTATTTCAGATACAGGAAAAGGTATTTCTGAAGATAACATTCATCAGATTTTTGACAAATACTACAGATGCGAAAAAACAAGACGTGAAGTTATCGGAACAGGACTTGGACTCTCAATTGTAAAAGCTATTCTTAAAAAACACAACTTTCCGTTCGGAGTTCAGAGTACTGTGGGTATCGGAACTTCATTCTGGTTTAAAATAAAGAGAGATAATGAGACAATATGTCCAAAATGAGTTTTGATTTTCAGCTCAATTTATAGGTGTTTAACATATTTGCGTTTTTCAAGCTTTTTTTAATAAATTTTCACACAATCTTCACATTTGGGCTTTATAATATAGACATACTCAATAAGGAGTTCAAGGAACCCTATTAAATTGGGTTGTTTTATTCATGGTATTTTACGTTTACCCCAACGTAGAATATAAATCCCCAATAATCCCTATATCATAACTAGAAGTATCCCTTTCGAGGGATATTTCTAGTTAACAGACTTTTTCTTTTTATTCCTTAAATCAGAAGACGGATACGATTTTTTTACTCGTATCCGTCTTTATTTTTTTATTTCAGGAACTTTAACTTTCTTTTTTTCTTATCATTCTTATCAAAGAAATTATATGCCGGTTCCTTTTTTAAAGCATCTGAAGATTTAAATCTTATTTCATTATTAACCAGAAGTATATCCTCACCTTGTTCATTCTGAGTCCATTCAATTTGAGTATCAAGATTGTTTTGTCTGACATTGTACACTATTCTCTCGTATGCTTTTTCAACAAATGTTATGTTGCTATATACAATATCATAATTATTAGGCTCAACAATAACCTTTGTAGTCCCCTTTGATGTATCTGTTATATCAAGGACATAGCATCGATATGCCTGTGTATTTGAAACAGATTGAGCTTTTATGACATCAATGGTATGTCCCGAGAAAATTGATATGTACAAGTAATATGCCAATATACATATTATGTAAAGCAACAGATACATTGTACCAATTATTGTTTTTAGTCCTTCTCCTGCTCCACTGAAAAAGAAAATTAAAATTGTAACTATTCCAAGTGGTATCAGGAAAATAAGATTTTCCTTACTGTAATAAAGTATCAACACCGGCAGGTACAATAAAAGCCCCAACAATCCGACCACTGAGGTGATCAGCTGTTTTCTGGTGTAAAGCATTACTGCACCAAATAAAAGTGTAAGGAAAACCTCCATAATCACGAATGACGTCATATTAGTTATTTTAACTTCATAGTATAATGATGTGTAAGTCAGAAAGAACAGTAAACCACCATAGGCTATACTAAGTAGGGAAAGTGTTCTTTTGGCCCATATCGTTATATTTTTTTTCTCCGACAAACGTATTCCTCCTATTTATTTTAAAATTTAGTTGTATTATTAACCATAAGCTTTTATAATTATATCATTTTATGCTTTCAGATACAATACCTTATTGAAAAATATTAAAACAAATATTTCAAGGGGAATTGTCAAAGCAAATGCAACCAGGAAAATTTTTCTTGTTGCATTTGCTTTTAAAACAGAAGATGAGAAATTTCTTTGTTAAATTTTTTTTTGAAAAGTATTGACAAATAAATATTAACATCATATAATAATAGCATAAGTTATCAGATCTAAATTTAATATTTCTAAATTCTATGAACAAAAGTAAGTAGTATGCAAAACGATCTTTCAGAGAGTCTGACACTGGTGTGAGTCAGGCAGATACGCTGTCATGCGAATGGATTTGTGAGAAGCCCGGTGAAATTTTTAAAAGTATCCGGTGCCGTGAACTTCACGTTACAGAAGTAGGATATTGATGTATTTATATACTGCGTATCTGATAAAGGAAGCTGTTTAGCTTCAAATTTGGGTGGCACCACGATGTCTATCGTCCCTTTACCGAGGGATGGTAGGCATTTTTTTGTTGCCTGAAAAAATTTTTATAAAACAAATCTAAGTCTTTATCGGGAGGTAATAATTATGATGAATCTGTCTGTCGAGGAAATCAAAGAAAATTTTAAAAAATACCAAATGGTTCCTGTATTTAGAGAAATATTTTCTGATACGCAAACACCCGTCAGAATTTATAATCAGCTGAGTCAGGGACACAAAAACACTTTCATTCTCGAAAGTGTTGACAACAATCAGAAATGGGGGAGATATTCATTCATAGGTATTGACCCGAAACTTGAAATAGTAATCAAAAACCATACTGCAAAAATAATATACGGAAATTCATCCGAGACAAAAACAGTTGATGATCCGATACAATTTATATCAGAATTTATTGAGAAAAACAAAATGCCCAAAATAGCAGACGCACCAGCGCTTATGGGAGGACTTGTCGGATATTTCGGGTATGACACAGTAAGATATATTGAAAAAAAACTGGTTTACACCCCTGATGATGATATTGGTCTTGCAGACTGTAATCTTTTTCTTTATGATGAAATAATAGCATTCGATCATCTCTGCAGCAAAATAGTTATCATTGAAAATGTCAGATCAGACTCACCTGTTACAGTTGAACAGCAGCTGAAAATTATTGATAAGCGGGTAAATGACATCTGTGAAAAAATTTCATCCTGCACAGAAATATCAAAACATAATGAGAAAACGCAACAGTCAGAAGTTTCATCAACTATGGATAAAACTGAATTCTGCAAAAGTGTAATGCAGGCAAAGGAGCATATTATAAACGGCGATATATTCCAGATAGTGTTATCGCAGCGATTTGAAATATCAAATCCGCCTGACAGCTTCTGCGTCTACAGAATGCTGCGTTCAGCTAACCCTTCACCATATCTCTATTATTTTAAAAATCCGGATTACTGCATAGCAGGTGCATCTCCTGAAATGCTTGTAAATGTTACAGATTCAGTCGTTACTACGAAACCTATAGCAGGAACAATGCCAAGAGGAGAAAATGATGATGAAGACAAAAAAAATGCAGAGAAACTGATTTCTGATCATAAAGAATGTTCTGAACATACAATGCTTGTTGACCTCGGAAGAAATGATATAGGAAAAGTTTCAGAATACGGAAGCGTTGAAGTTTCAGATTTTATGCATATTGAACGCTATTCCAAAGTCATGCATATAGTTTCTGATGTTCATGGGAAATTAAGACATGACAAAACATCTGTAGATGCCCTTATGGCGGTTCTTCCTGCTGGTACACTTTCAGGTGCCCCTAAAGTGCGTGCGATGGAGCTTATAGATAAATTTGAAAAAAACAAGCGATGCCTGTACGGCGGCACAATCGGGTATCTGGGATTTGACGGAAACATTGACACATGTATAGCAATTCGTACTATACTTTTTAAAAACGACAAAGCATACATTCAGGCTGGTGCAGGCATAGTAGCAGACTCAGTTCCTGAAAAAGAATACACTGAAATCCAGAATAAAGCCTCAGCCATGATAAATGCCATAAAAGAAGCTGCCAGTCTGTGACATGAATTTTGATTATACAAGGATATAGTCTAATGGCACAGAAAATCAGAAATATCTGTCTGTCTGCATCATAAACTAAACTCCCCTATTAATGAAAGGACAAAAATATGATAATTATTATAGATAACTACGACTCATTTACCTATAATCTCTGTCAGCTTATAGGAACAATGTACAGCGATATCAGAGTATTCAGAAATGATCAGATTACAATTTCTGAAATAGAAATCATGAACCCTCAGGCAATAGTAATCTCCCCTGGTCCCGGATACCCTTGCGATGCAGGAATTTCTACAGAAGCTATAAAATATTTCAGCGGTAAAATTCCATTGCTGGGTGTATGTCTTGGACATCAGGCAATAGTTGAGGCTTTCGGTGGAAAAATAATAAAAGCAACTGAACTTATGCATGGAAAATCGAGTGAAATAATTATCGATACAAAATCCACATTATTCAGCAATTTACCTGAACAAATAACTGCTGCACGATACCATTCCCTGATTGCTCAAAGTTGCAGCATTCCTCAGTGTCTGAAAATCACAGCATATGACAGTTCCGAACAGATCATGGCAGTAGAACATAAGGAGCACAAAACATACGGTCTTCAATTTCATCCTGAATCAATACTTACTCAGACAGGAAAAAGAATTATTGCAAATTTTTTAATTCAGATAGACGGATTTACTCTTCCTGCAAATTATGATTCAGGTATTGAAAAGGAAAAAACAGAACTAAAAAAATATATTTCAAAAATTGCTGATAAGAGTCAGAGTCTCACAATTAAAGAAGCATATGATGCCGTACTCTGTATAATGAAAAATGAAGCAACTGACGCACAAATCTCATCACTTCTTACTGCAATGAAAATGAAAGGCGAAACCATTGAGGAAATAACCGGATTTGCAAAAGGAATGCGCGCAATGGCAACAGAGATTCACAGCTGTCGTGATTCAATTGACATAGTTGGTACAGGAGGTGATATGTCAGATACATTCAATATATCCACAACCTCAGCATTTGTAGTTGCAGCATGTGGAGCAAGAGTTGCAAAGCACGGAAACAGAAGTGTATCAAGCAAAAGCGGTGCAGCAGACATACTTGAAAGCCTGGGAGTTAAAATAGCATCTGTTCCGGAAGAATCAAAAAAACTTCTTGATACAATAGGCATCTCATTCCTTTTTGCTCAAAGTTATCACAGCAGCATGAAATTTGTAGCTCCAACAAGGAAACAAACAGGAATAAGAACAATATTCAATATTTTAGGACCTTTGGCCAATCCGGCAAAATCTGAATATATCCTTCTTGGTACGTATTCAAAGGAGCTTTTAAGGCCAATGGCAGAAGTCCTTATAAATCTCGGAATAAAACATGCTATGCTTGTACACGGAAATGATTGCCTTGATGAAATTTCTGTCTGCGCATCTACAAATGTATGCGAAATAATCGACAGCAAAATTAACGAATATGAAATATCCCCTGAAGATTACGGGATACCACTTGCATCAGGAAAAGATATCAAGGGTGGCACACCTGGTGAAAACGCACAAATAACACTTGATATTTTATCAGGAAAGCTCAGAGGTCCAAAAAGGAATATCGTACTTCTTAACTCTGCAGCCGCCCTGTACATCTGCGGTAAAGCCCCATCAATCTCTGAAGGCATAAAACTTGCTGAAAATGCCATTGACTCAGGTAAGGCACTCGAAAAACTTAATCAGCTTATAGTACTTTCAAACAAGGGAGCAGCATGATGATTCTTGATGATATAATTAAAAAAAGGAAAATACAACTCCAGCGTGAAAAATCAGAAATATCTCCGGATAAAATTAAAACTATGGCACTTTCAGTATGTGAAGATACCAGAAGTTTTAAAAATTCATTATCAGGCAGTGGAATATCGATAATAGCAGAAGTAAAAAAATCATCACCTTCAAAATCAATAATATGCAGTGATTTCAGACCTGTGGAAATAGCTACTGACTATGAAAAATCAGGTGCAGATGCAGTTTCATGCCTTACAGAAGAATATTATTTTAATGGAAGCATCGAATATCTGAGTGAGATAAGAAAAAAAATAAAAATTCCGATACTCAGAAAGGACTTTATATTTGATGAATATCAGATATACCAGTCACGTGCAGCCGGTGCAGACGCAATACTCCTTATAGCATCAATACTTGACACACAAACATTAATACATTTTCAAAATCTTGCCTCTTCCCTTTGCCTTGACTGTCTGTGTGAAATTCACGATGAAGATGACCTGAAAAAACTTTTGCCTGCGAAACCCGAAATAATAGGTATCAACAACAGAAATCTTAAAAATTTCAGTATCTCTCTCGGTACAACTGAGCGCCTTGCCCCGATGATTCCTGATAACTGCATTATTGTTTCCGAAAGCGGAATAAAAAACAACAGTGATATAAAGCTGCTCCGATCATATGGCACAGATGCAGTACTTATAGGTGAAACACTTATGAAAACAACAAACAGAAAAGAAACAATAAATATACTGAGGAGAGACATTTTATGAAAATAAAGCTTTGCGGCATAAAACGTACAGAAGACATTGAATATATCAATGAATTCAGACCTGATTATATAGGATTTATATTTGCACCTTCAGCAAGACAAATTACTCCGGAGCATGCAGCCATACTTCATAAAAATCTATCAATAGGAATTAAAAGTGTTGGAATTTTTGTAAATGAACCAATTGACAGTGTTGTAAGAGTAACTGAGATTTCAGGTACAGATGTCATACAGCTTCACGGAGATGAAGATAAGGAATATATAGATAAACTTAAAAAAAATACGAATAAAAAAATATGGAAAGCAGTGCGTGTACAAAGCCCCGATGACATATATTCAGCTGACAGGCTTGGTGCAGATTTTCTTCTCATAGACAGTTTTAAAGATTCACAGTACGGAGGTACAGGAAAAACTGCTGACTGGAATGTTATAAAACATACTATTATATATACACCTTTCTTTCTTGCAGGAGGTATAAATACCGGAAATATTGTGGAAGCAATTTCTTATGTTGATCCTTATGGAATAGATATTTCAGGAGGTATAGAAACTAACGGCATAAAGGACAGAGAGAAAATCAAAAAAATAATGAATATAATTAATCCATACAGATTTGATTCATAACACTCTGAAAGGAAGTAATATACATGAAAAATACAAAAGGCAGGTTCGGCGAATTCGGGGGACAATATGTTCCCGAAACAGTCATGCATGCAGTAAACGAACTTGAAACTGCATACAAACACTATATAAATAACGAAGATTTCAACAATGAGCTGCGAACTCTGTTGAGACAATATGCTTCAAGACCTTCAATGCTTTACTATGCTGATAAAATGACAAAGGATCTGGGCGGTGCAAAGATATATATAAAGCGTGAAGATCTAAATCATACAGGCTCACATAAGATAAACAATGTTCTCGGCCAACTGCTTCTTGCAAAAAAAATGGGTAAAAAAAGAATTATTGCTGAAACAGGTGCAGGTCAGCACGGAGTAGCAACGGCAACAGTTGCAGCTCTTATGGGACTTGAATGTCAGGTATATATGGGAAGAGAAGATACAGAGAGGCAGTCACTTAATGTATACAGAATGGAACTTCTCGGAGCAAAAGTAACTCCTGTAGACAGCGGGACAAAAACATTAAAAGATGCGATAAATGAGGCTATGCGTGACTGGTCTGCAAACTGTGAAAATACATTTTACTGCATAGGTTCAGTTATGGGACCTTATCCATATCCTGAAATGGTAAGAAATTTCCAGAAAATAATAAGTGAAGAAGCCAGACAACAGATCATAGAAGCGGAAGGAAAGCTTCCTGACTGTGTAATAGCATGTGTCGGAGGCGGCTCAAATGCAATGGGGATGTTCTATAATTTTATAAAGGATAAAAGCGTACGACTTATAGGCGCAGAAGCTGCCGGAAAAGGTATTGATACTTCCTTTCATGCTGCAACAATATCAAAAGGTTCGACCGGAATATTTCATGGAATGAAATCACTTTTTCTGCAGAATGATGACGGTCAGATAGATCCGGTCTATTCTATCTCAGCCGGTCTTGATTATCCCGGAATAGGTCCTGAACATGCAGATCTCTATAAAACAGGACGTGCAGAATATGTAGATATAACTGATGAAGAGGCTGTACAAGCATTTGAATATTTATCCAGAACCGAAGGTATTATACCGGCAATTGAGTCAGCACATGCGGTAGCAGCTGCACTTAAAGAAGCACCGAAAATGAAACCAACAGAAACAATTATAATCTGTCTTTCAGGCAGAGGTGATAAGGACGTATATCAGATCGCCAGATACAGAGGAGTGAATTTAAATGAATAATAGAATAGAAAAATGTCTTGATAATCTTAAATCAAGAAACAAAAAAGCACTTATCACATTTATTACAGCAGGATACGGCGGATATGAAATGACTGAGAAAGCAATATTAGAAATGGAGAAATCAGGCGCAGATATAATAGAACTTGGAGTACCCTTTTCTGATCCTATAGCAGAAGGATGTGTAATTCAGAATTCCAGTATGATGTCATTACAAAGAGGAACAACACTTACAGGGATTTTTCAGACAGTAAAACAAATACGAACTAAAACAGATATACCTCTCATATTAATGATGTATATTAATAGTATATTCAGATACGGAAAAGAAGATTTTTTTATACAATGCAGAAAATGCGGAATTGACGGCATTATTGTTCCTGATCTTCCGTTTGAGGAACGTGATGAAATTTCAGAGCAGGCAGAAAAAAATGATATTATTTCTATAAGCCTGGTTGCCCCTACATCACATGAGAGAATTAAAAAAATCGTATCAGAATCCAGAGGCTTCATCTACTGTGTTTCATCAACCGGAGTAACAGGGACAAGGAACAGCTTCAAAACAGATTTTAAAGATTTTTTCTCTGAGATAAATAAATATTCACAAATTCCTGATATGCTCGGATTCGGCATTTCTTCACCCGAACAGATAAAGGAAATAAAAAAATATTTTGATGGAATAATAGTAGGCAGTGCAATTGTAAAACTTATCAATGAAAAAAATATATCAGGATCATTGTCAGATATAAACAGTTTCACATCCAGACTAAGATATGCATTGGACAATTAACAAACTCTGGTCACTTCATCAGAAAATTTCACATAACTGATACATGTATGGTAACTAAGAAATGTCCCCGCCTTATTAAAAGTGAGGACATTTCTACAGCTTATACATCTGTTTTTAATATTTATCGTCATCAAGATCTATACTTAGCTGATCTGTATTTTTAGCCGGAGTACGCGATGTTATTTCTTTGTTTTTAACAGGTAGATTATTTTTTATTGCACCAGCTGACAAAACACTTTTTTTACCGTTAAGTGTTTTTGAGGTATCGTATCCTGATGAATTAGTTCTGAAATCAGAATTGGTTTTCGGCAGATCTATTCTTATGTTATTATTTTTCTGAGATACCGGTAAATCGCTTTTATCACCTATAAGTTTAAATTCAGAAACCTTTTTCTTAAGCATTACAGCCTGTCCTGAAAGTTGGTTGCTTGCCGAAGCACTTTCTTCGGATGTAGATGAATTTGTCTGAACAACCTCTGAAATATTTGATATCTCATCTGAGATCTTTTCAACTGCAACTGACTGCTCGCTTGATGCAGCCTTTATCTGTGTTATTGATTTAAATACATTTCCTGTTTCATTATTTACTCTCTGAAGTGACTGCGCTGTTTTTCCTGCAAGTTCAGTACCTTCCCTGATATTTTCAAGTGCACCTTCTATAAGCACTGTTGTTTGTTTTGCTGCATCAGCACTCCTGGATGCAAGATTTCTTACTTCGTCTGAAACTACTGCAAAGCCTTTTCCTGCATTTCCTGCTCTTGCAGCTTCTACAGCTGCATTGAGGGCAAGTATATTTGTCTGGAATGCTATATCATCAATTACCTTTATAATCTTGTGTATTTCTGATGATGATTCGTTGATTGCTGTAATTGCTGCAAGCATCTGATCCATATGTTTATTACTTTCTGCAACACCATCTCTTGCATTCTGGACATATTCGCTTGCAGTCAATACACTTTCGGCATTGTTCTTAGCCTTCTGGGCAATATCATTTATTGAAACTGAAAGCTGTTCGATTGAATGTGCCTGCTGAACTGCACCCATTGACAACTGCTGAGCACCTATTGCCACCTGCTCAGAACCGGCACTTACCTCATCAGCAGCAATTTTTATTGATTCAAATGTAGTGTTCATTGAATCAATTATTGTTACAATTGATCCCTTTATAGGAAAAAAACTACCAGCATAGTCTTTGTTTATGCTGTTTCTGAAATCTCCTGAAGCAACAGCATTAAGATTAAAGGTTATATCGCTTATGTAACTTCTCAGATTTGTAATTGTTTCTTTTAATCCATGAGCTAATAAACCGACATCATCGCAATTTTCATATGTAATATTAACCTCAAGATTTCCTTTTGACAATTCTACGGCTGCCTGTGACATTTCTTGAATAGGCTTTCCAAGATATTTTTTTATAAGACTTATCATTAAGAACGAAATAATTGAAATTACAACAAAAATAAGAGTCAAAAATATTATCATACCCTTTTGTGTTGCATCAAGTGCATTATTCATCGAGTATCCACAGAATATTGCCCCTAAAACATTATTATTACTGTCAAGTATCGGCCTGTATTCAGACATATATGCTGTATCAAGTATTTCTGATTTTCCTTTATAAACTGAACCTTCTTTTATAACCTTGGATGTAATCTCCGGTCCAAGATTTGATTGGATATACGGCTTGTTATCCTTCATAATGCTTGTATTGATTCTTTCATTACCTAAAAATATTGTATATTCTGCACCGGTTTTCTCGTGCATTTTTTCAATATAAGGATAATAATCATACAGACATTCCGCAACAACTGCACATATTACATTTCCCTCTTCATCTTTTATTGGAAAAGTTGTACGATAACTAAGTCTTATATCCTTTCCGGAATAATAATCTGCAGTAACATTACCTTTAAGCGCCTCACTTACATCAACAGATTCTGCTCTGTTCTCATATCCTTCAACATAAGAATCTGCAATAATCTGCCCGCTTGGATCTATTACCGCCATATGACCAATATCATACACAGATAGATAATAATCGGATAATATATTCATTTGCTCAGTCTGATTGCTTTCAAACAATTCATTGATTTCTTTGCTAAGATATTCATCAGATGACATATCATTAACTTTTTTTTTGTCATCCTCCATCTGCAGACTCAGTGTATCCATAAGCTTCGAACTCATTCCCTGTAACTCCTGAGTCATTATCTTCTGACTTGTAGTTGTAACAATAACAACTGAAATAAAAGAAGCTGCTATTGTTGAGCATATTGACAATATCGCAATTTGTGTCCCAATTTTTTTGAATCCCCTGATTTTTTTGGATTTCCCAATTTTCATATTTATCACCCCTAAACAATATTTGTGCTTATTCCCTAATCATCTCATATAAAACGTTATTTCTTATATCTTTTACACAATTATATCATATATAATTTAATACGTCAATGCTTTAATAAAAGGAAAATTATTTTCATATGTTTTATTTCATATTACTTCTTATGATTATGAACTTTT
>CALMUA010000159.1 GCA_937872775.1 uncultured Ruminococcus sp. | reverse complement strand
TATTGCAATGAATATATATATAAATTCAGTGAAAAATATATATATTACAGAAATAAAAATAAGAATCATTGGATTAAGTTATCTGCATATATAAGATCTGTGTTCCTATCAAACAACATATGTAAAAATATATTTGCTTCCCATCGGTTTTTTGAATTTTTACTTATGAATGATTATTCTGTAATATTATTATAGTCATGAAATCAACTATTACTACAGCATGACAAATTAAAATAATTGTGAAAGAAGTGATATAATGTCCGGAAAATCATTGAGAAATACATTTATTTTTTCATCCCCACCGTCTATAAAGTCAGCGGCCAGCGTTGTGGGTGGAAAAGAAGCTGAGGGTCCGTTGGGAAAATATTTTGATATATGTGAAGAAGATTCACATTTCGGTGAGGATTCATGGGAGAAAGCCGAGAGCAGACTTCATAAAACTGCAGTGCAGACTGCACTTAAGAAAGCAAAAATCGATGCAAGTGAAGTTAATTTTATGTTTGCCGGTGATCTTATAAATCAATGTACCGGTACTACCTATGGCATAAGAGATTTTAACATACCGTTTTTAGGAATATACGGAGCATGCTCTACAATGGCAGAGGGACTTTTGTTATCAGCAATGATGGTTAATTCAGGATATGCCAAATATTCATTAAATTCTACATCATCACATTTTTCAACAGCAGAAAAGCAATTCCGGTTTCCCTTGTCATACGGAGGCCAACGAACACCATCAGCACAGTGGACATGCACAGCCTCCGGTGCGGTTATATTGTCCGCCGAAAAATCATCCCCCTATGTGCTTGGAGGTACAGTAGGAACGATAACTGATTTTGGTATCACAGACGCAAATAATATGGGAGCTGCTATGGCACCTGCTGCTGCAGATACTATAACCAAACATCTTGAAGCTACGGGGACATATCCGTCTGATTATGATGCAATTGTCACAGGTGACTTAGGAATAGTAGGAAGTGATATTCTTTGTGACATTTTGCTTAAAGAGGGAACAGATATAAGAAATGTCCATAAAGACTGCGGAGTTATGATATTTGACGGAGATCAACAGGATACACATTCAGGAGGTTCAGGATGCGGTTGTTCTGCCAGTGTTTTATGTGGATACTTTATAAATAAAATAAAATCAGGGGAAATTAAAAATATTCTCTTTGCAGCAACAGGCGCATTGATGTCTCCGATGATGGTACAGCAAGGAGAGTCTATTCCTTCAATATCACATCTGGTTCATATTTCTTCTGATAAAAATTTCTTTAAGAATAAAAAAACGGAGAATTAATGATATGGATTTTGTGTATGCATTTTTAGTAGGTGGTCTGCTGTGCGCTATAGGTCAGGTATTGATTGATTATACAAAACTTACTCCTGCAAGAATATTGGTAGCATTTGTTGTAGCAGGAGTTATACTTTCTGCGTTCAAGTTATATCAGCCAATCATAGATCTTGCCGGTGCAGGTGCAAGTGTTCCACTGACAGGTTTCGGACATCTTCTTGCTGAAGGAGTAAGAAAGGGAGTCTCAGAAAAGGGTATTCTGGGAATATTCACAGGTGGACTTACTGCTGCATCTGGGGGAATATCAGCTGCAATTATTTTTGGTCTTGCTGTATCGCTTATATTTAATCCTAAAGATAAATAATTTTTTTCATTTTAATGTATCAATCTGGATAAAGAAATGTTCCACGTGGAACATTTCTTTATTTTTAAAATCTATTGCAAAAAAAAACTTTTGTGATATAATATGATATGTGACGCCAAAAGGAGGTTTTTATTGAAATCACATAAAAAAGATAAACCAAGATATGGAATAGCAAATGCATTTGGTCAGAAAATTTCGTATTCGCAGCTTGTAGTACTGGGTTTTATAATTGTTATTATGACAGGCACTATACTGCTTACACTTCCGTGCTCAAGCCGGAGTGGAATGCCTACAAATTTTATAGAGGCATTATTTACAGCTACATCTGCAACATGTGTAACAGGTCTTGTTGTACATGATACGTATTTATACTGGAGCAGATTCGGTCAGATAGTCATCATATCTCTTATACAAATAGGTGGTCTTGGTTTTATGAGTATAATAACCATGGCCTCTATAGTGTTAAAAAGAAAAATAGGACTAAAGGAACGAAGTATACTTCAGGAAAGTGTTAATACTTCAAAGTTGAGTGGTATTGTAAGAATGATAAGAAAAATCATTTACGGTACATTAATATTTGAGGGAATAGGTTCAGTATTGCTGTGTTTAAGGTTTATACCTAAAATGGGAGTAAAGTCGGGAATATACAATTCTGTATTCATGGCAATATCAGCATTCTGCAATGCTGGTTTTGATCTTAATGGTAAATATGGCGAGTACTCATCACTCGTAACATTTGACGATGATGTGCTTGTTAATGTTGTAGTAATGATGCTGATACTTATAGGAGGAATAGGATTTTTTGTGTGGGATGATATTTCAGTAAATAAACACAGGATTTCGAGATATCAGCTACATACAAAGCTTGTATTAAGTATAACATTAATAATCACATTTGGAGGGGCACTGCTGTTTTATGTATTTGAAAAGGATAATCAGGCTACAATTGCAGATATGCCGCTTGGCGATGGCATTGTTGCATCATTCTTTTCATCAGTCACACCAAGGACTGCAGGATTTAATTCAGTTGATACAGCACAGCTTACTCCAGCCAGCAAATGTCTGAGTATGGTATACATGTTTATAGGAGGAAGTCCTGGTTCAACAGCGGGTGGTGCAAAGACAACAACAGTGTTTGTATTTCTTGTATTTGCATGGTCAAGTTTAAGAAATACCGATAACTGTAATATTTTTGGAAGAAGACTTGAAAATGAGGTACTTAAAAAATCAGTCGCAGTTATAACAATAAACACTATTCTTATAATATCATCAGTACTCTGTATAACTGCATTTCAGAGTAATCTTTCACTTACAGACATAACATTCGAAGTCCTTTCAGCAATAGATACCGTGGGCATGACAACAGGCGTCACAAGAGAACTGAATAATGCCTCAAAAATAGTTATTATACTGCTGATGTATTGTGGAAGAGTGGGAAGTGTATCGTTTGCGCTTCTATTTACAGAGAATAAAAAATTTGTAACAGTAAAAAATCCTACAGAGAAAATCAACATAGGGTAAACGGAGGATATAAACATTATGAAATCAGTTCTGGTTATTGGTCTTGGAAGATTCGGAATTCATCTTATCAGGCAGTTTCATGCGCATGGTGATGAGGTAATGGCAGTTGATCTGGATGAAGAAAAGATTCATGAGATAACGCCGTATGTAGTTAGTGCAAAAATTGCAAACTGTGCAAAGGAGGAAACATTAAGGTCGCTGGGTGTAAGAAATTTTGATGTATGCTTTGTTTGCATAGGAGAAAATTTTCAGAGCAGTCTTGAAATAACCTGTCTGCTTAAGGACCTGGGTGCAAAGAAGGTAATAAGCAAAGCGACAAATGAATTTCATGCAAAATTTCTTAAAAGAAATGGTGCTGATGATATTGTTTATCCTGAAAAATACAGTGCAGAAAAAATAGCTACAAAATACAGCGTAGATAATGTTTTTGACTATATTGAGCTTACAGATGAAATAGCAATATATGAAGTACCTGTTATAACTGCGTGGATAGGAAAGAGTATTATTAAGCTTGATGTACGCAATAAGCATAAGCTTAATATTCTTGCGATAAAAAAGGGTGATGATATACAGCCTATGCCAGGAGCTCAATATGTATTTGAAAAAGATGATCATCTTGTCGTGCTAGGGCATCAGCGTGATGTGGAGAAAGTTTTAAAGCTTATAAAATAAATAACAAATGAAAAAAATCACATTATAAATGATGTGATCCCAAAAAGTTAGACTTTATAAATAGCATGGTAGCAATAGCTACTGTGCTATTTTTTGCATAAATGACATAAAATTATCATGCAAAAATGTACAGAAATCAGGTATAATATTAACGATGGATTGCTTAATTCTGCCATAAAGGCACTGACCTCCAATTGTCAGATTTTTGGTCTAACTCCTGGGGTCAGTACATTATTCATATCTTTACCGATTCTTTTTATTTGTAGTATAATTTATATCTATAATTCGGCAAGCTTTTTTACAGATACAAATATATCTGAAATCTGATACCATGTTCCAAAATCAACACTGCCAGTTTGCGGCAAACCAAATATTTCTTGAAATATTTTCACTGCATTATGTGTCTGCTCTCCATAAAATCCTGTAACCGGAAGCTTTGGTATCTTAGGAAAATTAATGGATATTGCATTAAGCTGTTCCTGAATTGTTTTTACATCGTTACCTGAACTGCCATCGGTAAGCACTGTTCCGCCGTATGAACGAGGGATACCCTCAACTTTTTTTGCAGTTTCAAGGTAAGTATCGTATCCATAATAACTTTTTAATATGTCAAAAGCCGAATAACCCCTATCACCTAAATCCTTTGAACCCCACTGATACATACCCTTTTCACACATATACCTTTTACCATCACAATATTGAGTAAGAAGAGGCTGTCTTATATCAGGTTTTGTAAGGTATGTTGAAAATATATCATCAACAGCTACGGATATTTCATCAAAAATGTTTCGTCCAAAGTTAAATGCCTGATCAAATGCAGTGGTATTAGTTACTGTATAATCATATCCTTTTCCACGATACCATTCAGTATAAACACGATTAAGAGTAAATGAAATAATTGCAATTACATTTGCTCTGATAGTTTCAACAGGCCATGTTGAATAAATCTCACTGCTTGCAACATTTTTAATATAATCTTTATATGTTACCCAAACATTTTGAGCGTTTGCATTGCTTGGTGTACCAAGATGTACAATTATATATTCCGGAATAACCACGTTAGGTAAAACTACATATCCATAAGATTCTGGTAGTGGCTTTACTTCACTTTCAATAATTTTAGGGGAATATACACCCCATAATACAGGTTCCTCAATTAAAAAACGTTGAACTGAGGGAGCAATTTCAGTACGATAATTCATAGTTGCATTTTGAATTGCTGTACTTGTAGAAAAAATCTGCACTCCGTAAAATACTGTTCTGTCAAATCCATCTGCATCAATAAAAACATTATACTCTGAATAAGGCTTTTGATTACTGTATTCAAGGGAGTATTCCACTGGCGGTGCCGAAAGCTCAACAGTTGGCGTATTACCTGATGAATCAGTACGAAATTCTTCTATTGTTTTTAATGAATCCCGGTCTGTAATTGTAACTTTCGCATTGTTTATTGGCATACCCACACTTTTAGCAAAAACATTAACTTTTAATCTTCCAACGTTAGCATTCATATTAATATCACCTCCTTCATAAAATAATATGTAATAGGTATAAATTTTGTGACAAATGATAGGGTGATAAAATGCTATTAGATAATACATACACGGAATTAATTGTGAAGTTCAGCGGAGATATTATCGGTATTATCAATTCATTAGGGGGATTTGCCGAAATTCTCGAATGTAATTATGCGATAGTTACCATACCTGTTAATCAAGTCAATAACCTTTATAATTATAAAGAAGTTGAATATTTTGAGCCTTCAAAAAATGTTACACCAAACGGTACACTTAAAACAGAGATGGGTACTGCTGAAATTTTACCAATAAAATTCACAGAAAAAAATTTAAATGGAAAAGGAGTTATTGTTGGAATAATTGATTCAGGAATAGATTATATTCATAAGGATTTTATAAATAACGATGGAACGAGTCGGATTATTTACATATGGGACCAATCAATAGACGGAAATAACCCAAAGGGATTTATTCATGGTTCAGAATATACATCAAATGATATAAATAAGGCAATAAAAGAAAGTGAACCATATTCTATTTTACCTAGCCAGGATTTAATTGGTCATGGTACCGCAGTTACAGGAATAGCTGCCGGAAACAGCGGAATTGCCTCACAATCTTTAATTATTTCAGTGAAGCTTGGAAGTAATAAAGTAGCAAAGACTACTGATATCCTTAGGGGAATAAAATATATTATAGATAAATCAATAGAATTAAATATGCCTGCTTCAATTAATATTAGCTATGGTATGAATGACGGTTCTCATACTGGCAATTCATTATTTGAACAAAGCATAGCTTCAATGTGCAACAAATGGAAAATATCTATATCTGTTGCAATGGGTAATGAAGGAAGTGCAGGTCATCATTTCAGTGCTGTTATTAAAGCAGATCAGACAATTGAAGCCGATTTTGCATATCAATCATTTAGCAAAAATTTATATATTGATATTTGGAAGAGTTTTAACGATAATATTGAATTCGAACTAGTTTCCCCTAACAGAGCATCGTCAGGAACATTATACGCAAAAGATGAAATGAAGTTAATACGTTTTGGTAGTATGTATATTATAATGAACTATAAACCAATTTCACACTATAATAGGATGCAGGAAATTGTATTTACATTTAGTAATGAAAGTGATGGGTTTATTCCTGGAATATGGAAGCTAATTATAAAATGTACATATGCTGTTGACCAAAAAATTGATATTTGGCTACCAACAATTGCTGAAGTAGGTACTAGTACGGCTTTTTTAAACCCAGACAACCTGCTTACACTTACATTGCCATCAACCGTTGAGAGAGTTATATCAGTGGGCGGATATAATTCCGCAATTGGAAGTCTTGCTTATTTTTCTGGAATGGGAAATGAAAACATTAGCAAGCCTGATTTAGTAGCACCAGCTGTCAATATATACTCATCAAAGGTGGGCGGAGATTACGATTCTTTTTCAGGTACGAGTATGGCATCGCCATTTGTATGCGGTTCAGCAGCACTTATGATGGAATGGGGAATTGTAAAGGGCAATATGCCATTCCTTTATGGTGAGAGTCTTAAAGCTTATTTAATAAAAGGTGCAGATCGGAGTAACAAAAGAAAATGTCCTGACTTTGGCTGGGGATATGGAGTTCTGGATTTGAAAAATACGTTTATCTTATTGGAATGAATTTGCAATTGGAGGAATAATTTTATGAATGAGTCAATAATTGATTTTGTTTATCGTGAGGATGTATTTGATTTTATGGTTAGACATTCACAATATATTGAAAACTTTGCTGACAATAAAGATGTTATTGTAGCACAAACTTTAGCGGGAAGATATAATATTTGTTATACAGAGGACAAAAATATTAACGAAATTAAAAAAGCTCTAGGTACAAGTGCTATAAGTTCAGCGCCGATACTTCTTGGAATAGGTAGTATTCTTCATTTGGAGGCTGCTGGAATTACTGCTGTTGAAAGTCATCCATACCTCAACTTATCTGGACAAGGTGTAATTATTGGATTTGTTGATACAGGAATTGATTATACTCAAAATATTTTCAGATATGAGGACGGTTCAAGTAAAATTATATCCATCTTCGATGAATCACAAAAAAGTTATAATCCACCAGCAGGATTTAATGTTGGAACAGAATATACTAACGAACAAATAAATGCTGCATTAGCTTCTAGTAATCCATACGATATTGTTCCACAAAGAGATACTTCAGGGCATGGAACATTTTTGGCTTCAGTTGCAGCTGGCAGAAAAGATAGTGATGATTTCAGCGGGGCTGCTCCAGAGAGTGAAATAATTGTTGTTAAGCTGCGAACGGCTAGAAAATTTTATCGTAAAATGTATGCTATACCAGATAATGTTGAGGATGTTTTTGAATCGAATGCAGTTATGGTTGGTATCGAATATATTATTCTAAAAGCGAAGCAACTTAAAAAACCTGCTGTAATTTGTCTTGGACTTAGCAGTAACTTAGGGTCACATGATGGGTATAGTCTTTTTGAAGAGTATTTAAGCGGAATTACTAACATACGAGGAGTATGTCTTTGCAACGCATGTGGCAATGAATGTCAGGCTCGTCATCATATGACAGGCAAAATTGAAGGGAGCAGTAAGACAGCCAATATTGACGTAAAAGTCGGAGATGAGGGAGGAAATATATATTTGACAATATGGAATTCTGCAAGTGATAAAATGTCAGTTTCATTGGTTTCTCCAACAGGTGAAACCGTAAGTCGTGTGCCTTCACGTATCGAGTTTGAAGTCTCACATCAATTGGTGCTTGAACCGGCGTTAGTATCCGTTGAATATCATTATCCTGTTGAGGGAACTGGTGACCAGCTTACTTTAGTAAAGATTGTTAATGCTACCCCAGGAATATGGACTTTTACGGTATTTGGTGATTTATTGTTAAATGGTACATTTAACTGTTGGTTACCTATTACTGGATTTGGCACTGAAAATATTGAGTTTCTTTCAGCAACGCCTTACGGTACAATAACAGTTCCTGGGACAATGATCGGGGCAATCTGCTGTGGTGCATATGATCACTTAAATGGTAGTCTTTTTTTTCAGTCATCCTGGGGTCCAACACGTTCTTTTGCAATGTCACCTGATTTGGTTGCACCAGGCGTAAAAGTAAGCGGCTATTATCCTACTGGACCTGGAGCAATGAGCGGAACAAGTGTTGCCTCTGCTATAACGGCAGGTGCATGTGCACTTTTAATGCAATGGGGAATTGTTCAAGGTAATGATCCATCTTTAAGTACATATCAAATTAAAGCGTACTTGATAAGAGGGTGTACAAGAAACGAAACAATTTCATACCCTAATACACAATGGGGATATGGTGAGTTAAACCTTATGCAAACCTTTTTCCGATTAAGAGAGACATTGTACTAAAATGGTTTTGTAATATTCCAAAGCTAAACGCACACACCCCCGGAGAACATTCTCCGGGGGTGTGTGCGTTTAGCTTTTTAGGATCTTTTGCAGGTCATGTTCGGGTGTGTCAATCGGCGTGATGTGATAGGTGTCGACCAGCGTTTGCAACACACCGGGGGATACAAAGGCGGGGATGGTCGGACCAAGGTAGATATTCTGAAGCCCAAGGTGCAAAAGCGAAAGCAGAATGCAGACCGCCTTTTGTTCATACCACGAAAGCACCAGTGTCAACGGCAGATCATTCACACTGCAGTCAAATGCCTTGGAGAGAGCCAGCGCAATCTGAATGGCGCTGTAGGCATCGTTGCATTGCCCGCAGTCGAGAATTCTCGGAATCCCCTCAATCTCACCCAGGTCGAGGTCGTTGATCCGGTATTTTCCGCAGGCAAGCGTCAGAATGATGGTATCAGGTGGCGTAAGCTTTGCAAAATCCGTGTAGTAGCTTCGGCTGGACGAAGCGCCGTCGCAACCACCGATCAGGAAAAAGTGGCGGATCTTGCCCTCTTTGACAAGCCTTACGATCTTGTCAGCGTTTGAAAGAACCGCGTGACGGGCAAAGCCGGTCACCACTGTATCGCCGCTGTTCATGCCCGTCATATGCCGATCCTCATCGTATCCGCCGCACTCAATTGCCTTTTGAATGACCGGTGTGAAGTCCTTGTCTTCCCCGATGTGCACAAGCTCCGGGTAGGACACAATGGAAGTTGTAAACACTCGGTCACAGTAGCTCTGACGCACTGGCATGATGCAGTTGGTCGTAAACAGGATGGGAGCGGGAATGTTATGAAACTCCGACTGCTGGTTTTGCCAGCCCGTACCGAAGTTTCCCTTTAGGTGCGGATATTTTTTGAGCTCCGGGTAGCCATGTGCGGGCAGCATTTCGCTGTGGGTATAAATGTTGATGCCCTTGCCCTGCGTCTGCTCAAGCAGCAACTTTAAATCATGCAGATCATGACCGCTGACCACGATAAACGGTCCTTTTTCAATGGTCAAAGGCACCTCGGTGGGCACAGGGTTTCCGTACGCCTCTGTGTTTGCGGCGTCCAACATCTCCATACACTTGAGGTTGATTTCACCGGTTTTCAGAACAAGCACTAAGAGCTTATCCGGATTCTTCTCTTCAGCAATGCTGCGCAGCGCCTCATAGAAAAAGCCATTGACCTCAGCATCCGTCTTGCCGAGTGCCATGGCGTGATACGCATACGCCGCCATGCCCTTGATGCCGAACAGCGTCAGCGATTTGAGTGACCGGAGATCCTCATGCTCATCCCAGAGCTCTGCCATATCATAATCCTCGGCACGCTCTGCATTGATGCGACCTTTTTCCTTTTCGATTTCCGTTTTCATCTTCTTGATCGTTTCGTTATTGAAATTCACATTGGTTATGGTGGTAAAAAGCCCCTTGAGCATCAGCTCATCCGTTTGCTGCGTGGGTCTGCCCGACTCTGCCATTCTTGCAAGCCCAATCAGCGCGCCGACAAGCTCGTCCTGATAATTGGACGTATCCGCCTTTTTGCCGCAAACGCCGACATTGCCCTCACAGCCTTTATTGTGTGCGGTCTGCTGACATTGAAAACAAAACATTTCGTTCATGGTATCCCTCCAAAATAATTAAGATATACCCTTATTATGTGATGCACCGGTGGGTTTATGCAGAAAGTGAAAAAAAGCGAAAAATTCCTGAACGTTGTTCATCTGGAGGTGAATGCTGCTGGCAAAGAGAACAAATAGTGAAGGAACGATATATAAGCATGCTTTCCACATAATTGACATATACTTTCTTTTCCTTCTATGTATTCTTGCAATGCTTTTTTGTCAGTTGATTACTGTATTTTACCATAAAGAAACTGACCTCCAATTGTTAGATTTTTGGTCTAACTCTCGGGGGTCAGTACATCCTGCTCATTCTGAATATAATAATTATCTTGAATTTTTTATAAATTAATATGCTTTGCCCCAGTATACCATAGTAGTAGCTGGTTTTCCGCAGCACACACATGTATCTGAGATATGCTCCTGAACTTCAGGAATACAACGTGAGCCTACACCTGTTTTTTCTTTTACCATATCTTCACATGCTTCGTCTCCGCACCACATAGCCTTGACAAATCCGTCACCTTTTCCGGCAAGTGTTGAAATGATTTCATCCATGGTTTTGCATGAATATGTTCTGTTTGCTCTGTTTTCAAGGGCTTTCTTATAGAGGCCGTCATGAACTTCCTGAAGCTTTGTATTTACTGCTTCTGCAAGTGAATCAAGACTTACAGTTGCCTTTTCACCATTATGACGTGTAGCGAGTACGCATTGATTATTATCAATATCCTTAGGACCTATTTCAAGTCTTACAGGAACACCCTTCATTTCATATTCAGCAAATTTCCATCCTGCAGAGTTATCTGTATCATCAAGCTTTACACGAATATTGTGAGCTTTTAACATATCTGCAATCTCTGATGCTTTTTCAAGAACGCCTTCCTTATGCATAGCAACAGGAATAATTACAAGCTGTATAGGAGCAACAGCAGGTGGGAGAACAAGGCCATTATTGTCACCGTGAGTCATGATTATTGCACCGATAAGACGTGTTGTAACGCCCCATGATGTCTGATGAGGGTTTA
The DNA here is from genome assembly GCA_937872775.1 of uncultured Ruminococcus sp. GTDB lineage: Bacteria > Bacillota > Clostridia > Oscillospirales > Ruminococcaceae > HUN007. Next base: position 1,814 of record CALMUA010000159.1, on the reverse strand, counting down.
CTTTTTTATTTTCCTTGTCTGTATATTCAATTTCAAATGCTTTTGCAAATCCATCACCGAAATAATGTGATGTTCCTGCCTGTAATGCTTTTCCGTCATGCATAAGAGCTTCAATAGCATATGTTGAAACAGCACCGGCGAATTTGTCACTTTCTGTTTTTTTACCCTTGATTACAGGCATTGCAAGAGATTTCTCACAGAAATCAGCATAAACATTGAGCATTTTTTCTGTTTCAACAATTGCCTCTTCTGCTGTAGCATGAATTGTATGACCTTCCTGCCATAAAAATTCTCTTGATCGGAGGAATGGACGTGTTGTTTTTTCCCACCTTACAACGCTTACCCACTGGTTGTAGAGTTTAGGAAGATCTCTGTATGAATGAATAATATTTGAATAATGCTCACAGAAAAGTGTTTCAGATGTAGGACGCACACACAGTCTGTCTTCAAGTTTTTCGTTTCCGCCGTGTGTTACCCATGCAACTTCAGGTGCAAAGCCTTCAACATGGTCTTTTTCCTTCTGTAAAAGACTTTCAGGTATAAACATAGGCATGCATACGTTTTCGTGCCCTGTTTCCTTAAATTTAGTATCCAGAATATGCTGGATATTTTCCCATATTGCATATCCGTAAGGACGGATTACCATACATCCTTTAACACTTGTATATTCGATAAGTTCTGCTTTTTTTACGATATCAGTGTACCATTTTGCAAAATCTTCATCCATAGAAGTGATGGCTTCAACCATTTTCTTATTGTTATTATTTTTGCCCATTTATAAGTCCTCATTTCCACTATTTTCATTATCGTTTTTCTGATTTTTCTTAAGCTCAGGAAAAAAAGTTTTATCCGGCTTTTCGTCATCGGGTCGTGGTTCAAATGCACTGCGAACTGAGTAAAGGCGTTGATCTTCTTCCTGTCGTTTTTTCTTGTTGTTTTGTGATAATGTATCTATTTTTTTCGCAAGTTTTGGTGTGAGCAAAGTGATTACATATAAAATCACAAATATCAGGAGCATTTTACCCATAAACCAAAACGAAATAGTTAAATCACAGTAATATATAATTAACACCTCTCAATCACATACAAAATACATACATAGTATAATTATATCATATTACATATGAAAATCAAGAATTTTTCAGATAATAAAAAAGAAAGCAGACAGGTTTTTTTACTAACTGTCTGCTTTCTGAATAAATTGCTTATTAATCGGATAATATATTTCTTGCCTTTAAGGCGGTGAGTTTCAAATTGCCATATTAAAAACGGGCAAGTCCTTATTTGAATTAATAATTATTTAAGGAATTTTTTATATGCTCCAACTGCACTGATAGCTGTAATCAGATATCCCATAAAGAGGTCTCTTATAAACGAACCTTTACATGCAGTAAGTTTGAGAAGAGAAGAAAATTCAGAGAAACATTCTTTAAATGTAAGAATATCTTTGCATTCTGAGTGAATTTCAATGCACCATGAAAGCTTTGTAGCAAAGTACACCATAAAAAGTACAACTGCAGTGCAGAATACAAATCCAAAAGTACTTATTTTTTTTGCAAAGAAGTTGTAGCCAAATAATGTACCTGCTATAAGAACTACTCCGGAAATAGCTGCGATAACACCGAGTTTGCTTAAGAGGAGCCAGACTACAAGACCAGGTATAGAACCCAGAATTGCGCCAATAACGCCTAATAGAATATTTTCATTTTCAGATGAACCATTGTGAGCAAACAAATTCATATTAATCTCCTTATGTATCAAAATTTTGTCAGCATGTGATGAAAATAAAAATCCCCCTACTGAATTAATTCGTA
>CALMUA010000158.1 GCA_937872775.1 uncultured Ruminococcus sp. | reverse complement strand
TATTATTTTTTTTCAAATGAAAAAGGGGCTGTAAAAAAGCTCTAAATGCGAAATCACACTCTCATTTATTTTGAGACTGTGATTTCGTTTTTTATATATTAAAAATTAAACGTAAATAATTCTTAGTTTAACAAAACACATTAACTTGTTATAAAAAGTTAATGTTGAATAAAATCCATTTTTCACGCCATTCTTATAATAAAATCACGGATATTTTCAGTAACTTAATTATATTAATTAATATACGTTTTCTCAATAAATTACATGAATTTATTTTACATATTTTTTAGGATGGAATTTTTTCGATTCCGTCCTCGTGTTTCAGGAAATTTTTTTGACATTCTTTTTAACAAATACAGATTAATTAAACTGCTCTACATCTTTAGTTTCATCTTTCTCAGCCATAAAATCTATTGCATTCATCATATACCATTTGTTATTAATTTTAAATACCATGAATTTTGAGTCAGTTACAGTATTTTTACCAAGATTTCCTTCAATCTTAAAATTAATCGCCAGTTCATAGCCATCATTAAATTTGGTGCCTTCAAGTCCTTCTTTATAATATCCTACATACTCATCCTGATACTTTTTAAGTTCTTCCTCTGTATAATGCTTTTCTGACATAACGTCATATGTTATATCAAAGTCTCTTCCATATTTCTGAATCATTTCTTGATAATATGAATCAAGATATAATATTGCAGCCTTATGTACATTTTCCTCTTCCTCAGGAATTTTACCCATTACAATATATGCATACTGCTCTGAAAGGTACTTTGAATAATAATCTGTAAAAGGTGAAATATATTCCTTATAATCATTCATAACACAGCCTTCAATATATGTTTTTATAGGCTTTTCATAATAATCACTAGGTTTTTTAAAAATTAATGTAACTGCTATAACTATTAATGTTATCAGCAATACTGCTCCTGCTGCTACAGAAGAAATAAGCAGTATTGATTTTCTCTTTTGTTTTTTTTCAATTTTCTTTTGTTTTGCCAGCACCTCTGCACCAGGAATTTTTTTAAGACATTCAGGACATTCAAATGCCTCATCATCCATCTCTGCACCGCAATATTTACATAATTTACTCATAAAATAATTAACCCTTTCGCAAAAATTAAAAATTCAATTAAGGGATTTGTCCCACTTTAAATAGCGCAAGTTCAACCAGTACTGATTACAGTCAGCGGAAGGCCGTACAACAAACTATCATAAAAATGATCAGGATATCCTGTATGTGAGGGACATCTTACCTAAGCTATATATTAATCTTAACCTATTTATTTTATTATGTCAACTGCTTCACAATAATTTCATTTATACATCATTTTCTATAGATAGTAATTTTCTATGAGTACTTTTCTATAAATTTATTTAATGCATCAAATGCTATATCATAATTTTTCTTCATCTGCTTTTTGTATTTAGCACCATTTGATACTTTTCTTATTCCTATATAATAGTCACTATCATCAGCAGCATTTCCGCCGTATTCTATATCTTTGAAAAAATCAGACTCCGAAACATAAAATCCGTATTCTTTAATATTTTTATTTTCAGGATAATATGCTGATAAATCATCAAGCGTAAGCTCTGGCTGAATCTGTTCATATACATCCTTATCTGCCATAACAAGCAGTGTATCACCTGACTGCATAAGAGCATAAAGCTTTGTTGAATTTGCTGTAAGCAAATACGAATCAGTATCTTCTGAAACAGGCATATAATATGCAGAAACATGAACCTCACCGTTTCCGTTTATATCATCTATATACTGTTCAAACACCTTTGATATTTCTTCTTTGGAATGATCAAGATGTTCATCATTTATAAGAATCATTATCGTCATATCCGGATTATCTTTTGTTGCATAATCATATATGAGAAATGCTGCAATAAGGGCAAAGCACGTCCCTACAATAACCATTGCTTTATTTCTGTAAAAAAAACTGCTGATTTTCTCAAACAGTGTATATTGCTTTTTAGACTCAATAGAATCTGTCTGTACATCTTCCGTTTCCTCAATTATTCCCTGCTTGATTTTTATAAGTTCCAGATGTTCCTGATTGAGTTTTTGGCTATATTCTTCTTTTGCTTTTTTATTTTTCTCAGCTCTTTTTTTCTGTTTGTCTGCCTCTTCCTTTATTCTTTCATGCCTTTCCTTCCGATTTACTTCTCTGATCGTATCAAGTATTCCTTTTTCTTCGTTTTTTTCTTTGCCTTCTTTATTTTCTTTATTGCTCATTAACTATCATTCCTTCAGTTTTTAACTTTAACAACTGCATCTATACAGACTACGGGCGACATTATCTCTGCCGCCCGTTATTTGTTCTATCTGTATTTTCAGTCTAATGGCTTCATAGTAGGGAATAAAAGAACATCTCTTATTGAAGCACTGTCTGTAAGAAGCATCACAAGACGATCAAGTCCGAATCCAAGCCCGCCTGTAGGAGGCATACCGTATTCGAGTGCTGTAACAAAATCTTCATCCACCTGAGCATTTGCTCCCTGTGCACGTTTTGCCTCTACCTGTTTAACAAAACGCTCCTTCTGGTCAATAGGATCATTAAGTTCTGAGAAAGCATTACCCATTTCTCTTGCATAAATAAAATACTCAAATCTCTCTGTAAATGCAGGATCTGAAGGTTTTCTCTTTGCAAGAGGAGAATTTTCAACAGGATAATCATATATTATAGTTGGCTGAATGAGCTTTTTCTCAACAAATTCATCAAAAAATGCGATAAGAACATGTCCCTTAGTAGCTGCTGCACCTTCTTCAACTTCAACATTATGATCCTTGGCACATTTTATTGCTTCTTCATCGGTTTTCCATTCATTGTAGTCAACACCAGAATATTTCTTTACTGACTCTGCCATAGTAAGTCTTTCCCATGGACCTGCCATGTTGATTTCTACTCCCTGATATGAAATAATATCAGATCCGCATATTTTTCTTGTAAGAGTGATATACATATCTTCTATAAGATCCATCATTCCAAAATAATCTGTATATGCCTGATACATTTCTATTGATGTAAATTCAGGATTGTGTGAAGTATCCATACCTTCATTTCTGAATATTCTTCCTACTTCGTAAACCTTATTGAATCCGCCGACAATAAGACGCTTCAGATAAAGTTCGGTTTCTATTCTTAAGTACATATCAAGATCAAGGGCGTTGTGATGTGTAACAAATGGTCTTGCAGCTGCACCTATTTCAAGAGTATGGAGTACAGGTGTATCTACTTCGAGATATCCGAGATTATCAAGATACTGTCTTATTTCTCTTAATATCATACTTCTCTTTATAAATGTATCCTTAACTGAAGGATTACATATAAGATCTACATAACGCTGACGATATCTCATATCCTGATCTTTTAATCCATGCCATTTTTCCGGAAGTGGAAGCAATGATTTTGATAAAAGCTTTACTTTCTGAGCATGAATGGATATCTCACCTTTTCTTGTGCGGAAAACAAATCCCTCTATACCAACGATATCACCGATATCCCATTTTTTAAACTCTGCAAATTCATCTTCACCTATATCGTTCATTCTTACATATATCTGCATTCTGTCAGTTTCATCACGTACATCTATAAAATTAGCCTTACCCATATCACGCCAGCTCATGATTCTTCCGGCAATAGATACTGTCTGATTTTCCATCTGCTCGAAATTATCTCTTATTTCAATATTTTTGGCTGTTGCCTCGTATTTTGTGATTTCATAAGGATTTTTGTTGTTCTTTTTTAATTCGTCAAGCTTTTCTATTCTGACTTTTTTTAAAATATTTATGTCTTGTTCCTGAATTTCTTCCTGTACCTGATCATTTGTATTATCGCTCATTAATGATAAACCTTACCTTTCTTATTTTGAAATAGATATAACCTCAAACTGAAGCTCACCAACAGGTGCTTCAACTGTAAATACTTCTCCAACTTTTTTCTTCATAGCTGCTTGGCCAATAGGTGAATCATCTGAAATTTTTCCTTCAGACGGATTTGCTTCTGTTGTACCGACAATTTTTACTTTTTCTATTTTATCACGGTCTGTTCTTTTTATCTCAATTGTCGAGCCCACACCTACTTCATTTGTAGAAATTCTGTCATTATCAACTACTTCAGCATTTGCAATGGTATTTTCCATTTCTGCAATAGTAGCTTCCAGAATACCCTGCTCGTTTTTAGCCTCATCATACTCGGCATTTTCTGATAAGTCTCCGAATGCTCTCGCTTCTTTAAGTTTCTGTGCTACCTCGGCTCTTCTGACAGTAATAAGATAAGCTAACTCCTGTTCAAGCTTTTCATAACCCTCACGGGACATGTGTTTCTTTTCAGCCATAATTTTTCTCCTCAGCATCAATATTTATATTATTAATTACATTAATATACCCGCCTGTAACCCAGCATAAAATTGCTGTTTTTAATCAGACATTCAGAATTTGCAATTTCATAATATCTGTTAGAACCCATTGTATAAGCCCCAATTATTATATTATATCATATCCATATTCATTTATCAATATTTTAAATGTATATACCCATATAAAATGTTAATATCGAACTCCATATAATGGATTTATTAAAACGCAAAAGTTATTTTGCAGGGATTTCTGATCGCCCTGTACCTTAGGATACATATCCGATTTATTTTCTGTATAAAACAATAGCAGCAACGCTCCTGAACTTAATTAATTTTTCCCTTTATTACTTTAAGTGCCTTGTCAAGCTGTTCATCAGTGCTTGTCTGATCGTCATCCTTTACTTCATAGTCAGGTGCAAGTCCGATGCCGTTATAACATTCTGATTTCGTTGTTTTGTATCTCGCAACTGTCAGTACAATTGTGCTTCCGTCACTTAATTTGAATGTATCCTGCATAACACCTTTGCCGTATGAATTCTGGCCGATAAGATCAACATTTTTGAAGTCTCTGAGTGAAGCTGAAAAAAGTTCTGCTCCGCTTGCAGAGTTCTCATTGATCAGAATAACCATAGATATATCTGTTTCCTCAGCATCTGACTTAATAATAGTATCCTTATCACCATTTTTATATATTGCAACTGCAATATCTCCCTCAGGAAGAAGTGGATCCAGACATTTTTCTACTGATGAAACAAGACCCCCGCCGTTATTCCTTAAATCAAATATTATTCCCTTTGCACCATCATCAATAAGTTCTTTCATTTTTTCAGACAGTTGCTCCGGTGTCTTTTCATTGAATTTTGAAATTGATATATGAGCTACAGAATTATCAAGCAATTCGCCTTCTACTGTAATAATTTCGATCTTTTCACGTTTTAAAGTAAAATCTGATGTTACTTCACCACGTTTTATTCCAAGTGTGAGTTCAGAATCAGGCGCGCCATCCTGAATAGCCATAACTGATTGTTCATATCCTGTTTTAGCTACATCATTACCGTTTACACATACAATAATATCTCCTACCTTTAATCCTGCCTTGCTTGAAGGAGAATTTTCACTTACCTCCTCTATATTTATATACCCATCATCCGCCAGAGTTACTGAGATGCCTATACCAGTATGAACACCCATCTGACTTTCGCTGTTCTGATTTGTTGATTCCAGATTCTGATAGCGTGAATACTTGTCTTGAAGTCCGCCTATATATCCTCCGACTGCACCATCAATCAGATTTTCCTTATCTACATCATCTTTATAAAAAAATTTATTAACATACGCTTCTGCTTCTCCTAAGAGTTTGTATTCTTTGTATTTATTATAATACAACATATTTATAACAAAATATGTTGTTGCAAAAGTCATAAATATACTCACAATAATAAGTGTAATTACAACGTTCAAAGAAATTTTTTTGTCTTTTTTCATAATATTATCAAGACCACTGGTCCTTTCATTTTAATTTGTAATAAATGACGTTCTGTTACAACTATGTCTTAACTTATAAATTATTTATTTCCTAAGTTCCCATAGTACAGAATACATCATACCGAACGGACTATTTCCGATCAATATGATGTACATAAGGTTTATTAATAAAAACTGCTTGGATCTACATTTTTTCCGTTCTTAAGTACTTCAAAATGCAGATGATAGCCGGTTGAATATCCTGTAGTTCCTACATATCCTATAGTTTGTCCTTTTGTAACAGACTGTCCTGGTGATACAATAATTGACTGGCAATGTCCGTACAATGTTGAATATGTACCGTCATTATGTACTATCGTAAGATAATTTCCATATCCGCCGCCGCATCCGCAGCTGTAATTCTTGGAGTAATTATGTGTACATGAATTTGATACTGATGCAACAACACCACTGTCAGCAGCAACAATCGCAGCTCCTGGTATTCCGCCCCCTGCTATATCAATGCCACGGTGGAAACTGCTGTCAAAGTTTCTGTATCCATATGTACTTGACAAATAATAAAATCCAGGTACAGGCCATGCTAATCCCTGAGTTGTAGGTGTTTCTGCAGGTGCCTGAGGTGCTGGTGCAGGTGTGGAAGGAGCCGGTGAAGGTGTAGAAGGCGTCTGTGATGAACCTGAATTCTGCTTAGCTGCATTCTCAGCCGCAATTCTGTCTTCTTCAGCTTTACGTGCTGCCTCTTCAGCCTTTCTTGCTTCCTCTGCTTTTCTCTCTTCTTCTGCTTTTCGTGCAGCTTCCTGAGCTGCAGCAATATCAGCTAAGATTTTATCATGTTCTACTTCCTGGTCTGATATTATCTGTTGTTTTTGCTCTATACTTATAGAAACATCTTCTTTTTGTTCATTAAGAAGATCAAGCTGACGCTGTGTATCCTGATAATCACTTGTCAGCTGATCAAGGATTTCAGAAAATTCATTTTTTCTTTGAGTAGCATCAACCATACTTGCATCAAGCTCTTTTTGTTTTGAATCAAGAGCATCTGTAAGATTTTTAAGTTCATCAAGCTGTTCGTTAAGATTATCTATAATTTCATCATCATGCTTTGCAACTCTGGACACAAGTTCCATTTTTGCAAGCATATCACAAAAATCAGTTGAACCGGTAAGCACTGCTGAGATCGTATCATTTCCTGATACATAAGCAGCTCTGATTCTTTGCTTAAAAAGTTCTATGTTTTCATCAATATCTTTATTTTTATCAACTATCTGCTGCTGAAGATCTGCTATCTTTTCCTTGTTTTCTGCTATGTCATTATCAATTTTATTGATCTGAGCCATAACATAGTCAATATTCTGATTCTGAAGTTCAATTTTCTCATTAAGAGAATTCTGATAATCAGTTTTTGATTTTTCATCACTGATAAGTGTATCATATTTTAACTGTGCCTGTGATATTTCTTCCTGAAGCTGCTCAATTTTTTTGTTATTAGCATCTTTTAATGCCTCAAGTTCTTCAACTGTCTGAGTTGCCTTTATTGGCATTGTTTTTGTGTCGTTAAATATGTATGAGTTGAATGAAATTAGTCCTATAAGTGATAATGCTAATATTTTTGCTTTTAAGCTTTTATTCATACTTTGTACTGATTTCCTTTCATCTTTAATTATTTATTATTAAACCGTAATAAATCCGGCTTTTTACTATAACTAAACCTGAAGATGCTTTGTTGTACTTGTTACGCTTCCAATTGCACCTATTATTGCACCTGTGCATAGATACAATGCAATAACAAAATATTTTACCTCACTGAACGGAAGTGGTTCATTTACTCCTATTGTTTTCCATAATGACACGTCATTTGTAATTATATCCATAACCATTGTGTACACATAATATGTCACAGCCGAAGCACCTACACCGGACACCAGTCCTGTGAACAGACCTTCAAAAAAGAATGGTATTCGTATGAACGCATTTGTCGCTCCAACATACTTCATAATATTAATTTCACGACGTCTTGAATACACGCTTGCTCTTGTTGAGTTTGATATCATAATCAACGAAACTGTAATAAGAGCCACCAGCAAAGCTGTTGAAACTATTGAAACTACTTTTTTAAGCTTGTTAAGTACTTTGGCAAACTCTGTAGGAGCTTTTATGTCATCTGTAAAGCTCAAAGCATTTAACTGTGATACTGTTTCGGTTATTTTAGATGTATCTTTTACTTTAACGTTAAAAGCGTTAGGAAGAGGGTTATCACCTTTAACTCTTTCATATACACTTCCATTAACATCCATCTGATCAATCAATCTGTTTAACGCTTCATCCCTTGGACGATATGAAACTTCACTTACATTACTGAGAGATTTTAATGTATTCTCAGCTTCATTTACCTTGTTCTCCGGGAAATCATAATTCAAAAATACAACTATTTCATTTTTGTTTTCAATAGAACCCAAAAGGATTTCTACATTCATAACAAATAATACTGAAACACCAACGAGCAAAAGTGATACCATCAGAACGCAAAATGAAGCTATCCCCATTACTCGGTTGTGCCAGACATTCTTAAAACCTTGACCGATAAGGTAAAATAAACTGCCTATGCAAAACCACTCCTTACAACGAATCGTCCATATTATTATAGGACTCTGCCTCTCCGTCTATAAAATCATCGTATATAACTGTTCCCTGATTGATATTTACAAGACGTCCTCCAAAATGTTTTACAAGTTCATGTTCATGTGTAACCATAACTACGGTAGTGCCACACTGATTTATAGCTTTGAGCAGACCTACTATTTCCTGTGAAAGTTCAGGATCCACATTTCCGGTAGGCTCGTCCGCTATAAGCAGCTTCGGATCATTTACAAGAGCTCTTGCAAGTGCCACACGCTGCTGTTCTCCTCCGGAAAGTTCCGTAGGAAATGACTTTATTTTATTTTTCAGACCAACAAGACCTATAACATACGATACTCTCTTTTTTATATATGATCTTGGTGCATTTATTACACGAAGAACGAATGCTATATTTTCATATACAGTCATCGTAGGAATAAGTCTGAAATCCTGAAATACAACACCTATGGTTCTTCTGAACTTAGGAATACGGGATTTTTTTAAAGTTCTCAGATTGTATCCGTTCACCATCACAACTCCTTCAGAAGCATCTATTTCCTTTAACAGAAGCTTTATCAGAGTACTTTTTCCGGCACCGGATGCACCAACAATAAAAGTAAAATCGCCGTCATCAATATGCATGTCAATATTATTGATTACATTATGCCCTTTATTGTATGCAACAGATACATTTTTCAGTTCAACCATAAATACACCACCTTAAAAGCTTTTCCTTACTCTCAACGCTTCTGCCCAACATATTACATGTCAGGCAGAAGTTTGAATTTATAGTTAAAATTTAATAGGATTTGCAGAGAGATATTTCTTTACCATAAGTGCAATTTTAAATATAATTGCATGGTCGAATTCTCTCAGATCCAAGCCTGTAAGTTTCTTAATTTTTTCCAGCCTGTAAACCAAAGTATTTCTGTGAACAAAGAGCTTTCTTGAAGTTTCTGATACGTTAAGATTATTTTCAAAAAATCTCTGAATTGTGAACAATGTTTCATGATCAAGTGATTCAATACTTCCTCTTTTGAAGACTTCATGCAGGAATGTTTCGCACAGTGTGGTAGGAAGATGGTATACAAGCCTTGCAATACCAAGATTATCATAGCTTACTATGACCTTATCTGTATCAAAAACTTTTCCTACTTCAAGAGCAGTCTGTGCTTCCTTGAATGAACGTGCAAGATCCTTTACACCTACAACTGAGTTACCTATACCGACATTTACTCTTGTATAGAATTCACCGCTCAGAGTATCTGCAATTGAACGGGCAAGCTTTTCAAGATCCTTTGAATCAACCGTGCTCTTTATTTCCTTTACAAGTACAATATCTGTTTCAGTTATGTTGAATACAAAATCCTTACTCTTGTCAGGGAAAAGATTCTGAATAACATCATAAGCTGAAATATCGTTTGCTGAAACAATACGTATAAGTAGGACAACTCTGCTTATTTCTGCATTGAAATGAAGCTCTCTTGCCTTAATAACAATATCACCAGGAAGTACATTGTCAAGTACAACATTCTTGATAAAGTTGTTTCTATCGTACTTCTCGTCATAATATTGCTTTATGTTCGTAAGTGTTATTGATAATATATTCGCATACTTGGCAGCTGTTTCATCAACACCCTCAACAAAGACTGCATAATCAGGCTTTATGTTCGAACCAAACGGCTTATATGTGTATCCGTCACGAATAAAAATATCTGATGAGCCATTAAGATCAAGTGAAACAAATTCATTTGTTGTACCGATTTTGGTTAGTTCACTGCACGCGATAATTGTAGCTGTTTCATCAACAACTCCTATTGTAGCACCAATTGTATCGCACATCTGATGAACCAATCCTTGAAATAATCTATTAGCCATAATATTATCCCTTTCTGCATATAATTTTACATTTAAACTATTATTAATCGAATTATATATTATTACAAATTGTAACACACTTTAAAGACATAGTTGTTAACAAACTGTTAATAATGACCGCATTCCTATTTAAAACTTGTTTAATATTCACAATCAATCTAAAATAAACAATATCAATATGCTATATAATGTTATATTTTTCAGATTTATTTAATTACAATGTGTAATTTAATGTAAAAAACTATATTTTTTCGATGTTCATAATTATCTCATTATCTGAAATATACGATGAATTAATATCTATTGTGTACCTCATATAAAGATACCCTCCGGATAAATTAAGTTCATTCTGTATTTTATGTGTATAAATGCCTACCATCATATCTCCGAACGGGGTTTCATAATGACAAAAATGTTTTCTTCCTACTTCAATAACAAGATTTGAATTTGATTTTCCTATCCTGTTGATTGACGCAATGTTTCCGTCAAGTTCTATTGATGTACTGGAGCCCTCATATCCCGTTGCCTCTGAATCTTCATATTTAATAGTATATTTCTGATCGACGCAGTCATACGTTCCCTCAGTAATAAGCTCCATTTCATTGGCTTCATCATCAATTGTCTGAATACTTTTCATTTTAATCATAACTGTGTTGTTACTGTTCATCTTTTATTTTATTCCTTTTGATCAAACATTTTTCTGACTCAGAGATCCACCTTTTCAAAAATGGTATTTTTTCTTTTAAGAAACAACGGTGATATTCTATAATACACATCAGAGTCAGATGTAAGATAAATTGTATTTTGTGCCGGCAAACCTTCATCTGAAAGCATGTCGGATTCAAGAAGGCAATTGTATACGTGCTTTGCAGTTTCTTCATACGGAGAAATAAGAGTTACAGAATCGCCTAGTATATCAGAAATAATATTTCTAATTACTACATAATTTCCGTCTGCAAGAATTACTGTATCAACTTTTTCCTGTTTAAGTACAGTAAAGTATTTTTCAGCTGCCTGCCTTAATGAATTGCTTTCTTTTCCTGTCAGACCGCTTTCAATAATATTTGAAAGCAGCGGACATACAACACCGGTAACCAAAGTCCCCGGCTTAATATTTTTTATTATTTTAACATATCCGCCTCGTTTTATAATTGATGACGAACCTATTATACCTATTTTATTGTTCTTGGTTGCTCCGCACGCTGCCTGAGCAGCAGGAAGAAAAATCCCTGAATACTCGGTCTGCGTTTCAGGTGGCTTTACTCCGAAAAGTGTATTTACGTCACCACATGCTGATATTATCATTTTTACATCGTGTCGCTCCAGAAAGCCTATGTTTTTTTCTGCATATTGTAAAACTGTTTCCTTATCTTTAATCAGATCTGTAACCTGAATCTTATCAGCAATATAAATAATATTTTCATCTGGTATAAGATTGTTCAGTTCATTTACAAGTGCGAGTCCCCCCATACCTGAATCAAAAACACCGACAGCACAATTCTTCATAAATAATAATGCCCTTTCAGTTTGATTTTTTATACCGACTTTCCTTCATAATTGTCAATAGCCTGTGTAATCAGTTCTCCGATAAGCTCTTCAAATGTAAAGCCCTGTTTTTCCATAAGCTTTACATACATGCTGTCTTCTGTAAATTCAGGAACTGAATTGATCTGACTGATAACTATTTCTCCATCATTTGTGTAGTAAAAGTCTATCCGTGCCATTCCCACACAGCCCATGAGTTTATACACTGTTCCGGAAAGCTGTCTCAATGTTTCGGATACACCGTTTTCAAGTAATGCCGGAACAATACATCCTGGTTCGGCAAACATGGAATTTAAATCAAAATCGTCCCTTTTTATAATAACCTCTCCGGGAGCAGAGATTATAAGGTGCTCATATCCGAGAACAGCAACCTGAAGTTCTTTTCCTTCGACAAATTCTTCTACAACCACTTTGTCGTCCTGTGCCAGTGCTATTTTAATGGCATTTTTGAGTGTTTCAAAGTCAGATGCTTTGTTAACGCTCTTTGAGGAGCCGAAATTTGCAGGTTTTACAATTATCGGATAAGCAAGCTCCGCACAGAATTCGTTGCATTTTTCATCAAGCATATTAAGTTCATTTCTGAACATCATCTTCCATTTTGATGTTTTGACATTATTATATCCCAGGACCATTCTGGTGTAAGTTTTATCCATACATGCAGCAGAAGCTATCAGATCACTTCCGACATATGGTATTCCCGTCACTCTGAGAATTCCGGCTATTGTTCCGTCTTCACCATTTTTCCCATAAAGAAGTGGAAAAATAACATCTACTTTGAAAAACGATGCTTCACCGTTTTCAAGCTTTATAATACCGTTTCTGTTAGGATCAGGTGAAATTACAACAGGTGTACAGTCCGGGTTTTCACCCCATGTATCATTTAATATATCTTCAGATGCCCCCGGATAGTAAAGCCATCTTCCTTTTCTGGTGATACCTATGCATATCGTTTCGTACTCTTCATTATTAATATTTTCTATTACAGCAGCAGCTGCTGAAAGAGAGGTTTCGTATTCGTTTGAAACTCCGCCAAAAATTATAGCTACTCTTATCTTTGACATACGTTTCCCTCCTTTATACTTTAAATTAATGCCATTACAGGAGCAGAAATATCTTTTGTTAATTATTTGTTTTATCAAAGCAAATATATGTGTAAAAACATATTTAAAACCATTCAGATATTTGTTATGAACAATACACACATTTTACCAAAATATTTATGAATAATGAATATATTTTTTATTTGTATAAGATAATATTTACTGCACTAGCATAATGGATTTATATTTATATATTTTAACACATTTTAATGAATACTGCAAGTAGATCGGAAGAGCACACGTCT
>CALMUA010000157.1 GCA_937872775.1 uncultured Ruminococcus sp. | reverse complement strand
TACACGACGCTCTTCCGATCTTTTAAAGCACACATAATTACTATTCCGGTCGTAATACACATAAAATATTTTATTGATTCTGTAATAATTTTCATCGTTTGTTGCCCTCCGATATTCCTAACTTTTCCTTTAGATCCGGCACATATTGTCTTGATATAACTGTTTTCTCACCATTTTTCAGACACGCATCAAAACGTCCGTTTAAAGTAGGTGAAAGCTTTACTATCTTTGATACATTAACTATAACTGATTTTGAAATTCTGAGAAAATCAGAACGTGTATACATATTTTCTATCTCATAAAGCTTGTGCTTTACTTCGTATACATTTTTTTCACAGTATGCAAATACTTTGTTATCAACTGCTTCAAAATAAAATATATCCTTTGGAGGAAGCTTTACAATACCATCGTCACTGTATGCTGTTATCCTGCTCCTTTCTGATTTAAGAGCATAAATAAGTTCCATAATGTCACTGTCGAGCTCAGCACATCTTATTATGATTACATCTTCTTCTCCCTGATCCGGAGTTTCAATAATTATTTTCATCCGCCAAAGCATCCTCTACTATACTATTTTATCTGTCAGTTTTCTTTTTTAATCCTATTAAAAATGCACCCAGCATAAGAAATGCTAATCCGCATACTAAAAGAATAATCAGGCTTGTTGTTACTGTTATTTCATTGTTAAATGCATTAAGCGTTATTCCCATAACATCTGAATATTCATTGAGCATATCTTGCGGAACATCACTGAAAAGTGATTCCAGTACAGGCTTTGTCATAACATTTCTGAACATTACTGTACTATAGATAACCGGAGTACATTTCATTGCAGAAGCAATTCCATCTGCAATTGAACCAATTGGAAGATATATACCTCCAAGAAATCCTACCAGTGTTCCTACGATCGTGCCTAGTCCACTCCATGCACCTTCCGTTTTCGCTGCTATCGCAGCAATATACATAATTGCTGCATAAGTAAATGAATTTACTGTTATCATCCCAAGTAATTTTAAATGTACAATAAATGAAAATTCCTCTGCCCCCTGCATTACACAGTAAACTTCTGTTATTGCGAGTGTTGCTGTGCATACTACAACTGATGAAAGCCATGCTGAACAGATATACCCTGCTGAAATTACAACTCTGCTTAAAGGAGATGTATAAATTGCATTTATTTTTCCTGTAGTTCTGTCCTTTATCATTGCAGCCAGACTTGAAAGAGTTACTGTTACAGCATTTATAGAAATGATTCCCGAACACGTCCACATAAGAACAACAAGCTTCGCATTTTTTTCATCCTCTGCAGCATCTCGTCCCTGTATATCTTTGAGGAATCCAGTAAGGGCATTAACATTCATATCACCAAGGAAAAAAAGCATTAATACTATTACTACTACCATTGACATTAACGAGAAAAAAACCGCTCCCCTGTCTCTTAAATATATACGCATATTTCTTTTTACAAGCTCAACAAACTGTGACATTTTATATACCTCCATATTACTTTTGATTTACTGCATTAAGAAAAACATCATCCATATTTCCCTGAACAACTTCAAAGCCATCGATCATGTTTTTGACACTGACTATCTGCGGAAGCATTTCTATTGTTGTACCTGAAGAAAATTTTACTCCGTAATCTTCAGATACAGGAGAAATGCCCTCATTTTCAAGGATATTAATGATATTATCTTTGTTTTCTGGTTTGCAGTAAAGTCTGACGGAATCATAAGTGTATTTTTGTCTGAGTTCAAACGGAGTTCCCTCTGAAATTATTTTCCCATCACTTATTATAATGATTCTTCCTGCAGAAGCAGCCTCCTCCATATAATGAGTTGTAAGGAATACAGTCATTCCTGTGCTGGAACGAATGCCCTCTATTGTATGCCATACATCCTGTCTTGTCGCAGGATCAAGTCCGGTTGTCGGTTCGTCAAGGAACAGTATTTCCGGTGTATGCATAAGAGCTGCAGCAATTTCACATCGACGTTTTTGTCCGCCTGAAAGTGAACCGTATTTTTTTGTGAGTATATCATCAAGTGATAATATTTCTTTTAGATTTTCCAGCTGCTTTAATGCCTCACTTTTTGATGCACCATGAAGAATACCTCTGCAGATGAGGTTTTCTTTTACTGTAAGAATATCATCAAGACAATTCTGCTGATAAACTATTCCGATTTTACGTCTTATTTCATTTCCGTCAGCTCCTAATTTGTGACCGCATATCTCAGCTTCTCCTCCGTCAGGAGAAATCAGAGTTGAAAGAATATTGATCGTCGTTGACTTTCCAGCACCATTTACACCAAGAAAGCCTATCAGTTCACCTTTCTTTACAGAAAATGAAATATCATTGACTGCAGTAAAGTTACCGAATTTTTTAGTAAGATTTTTGACTGTAATTATATCCATTTGTATTGACCCCTTTCGTTTGGCTCTGTAATTATTGTAACAGAACTTTCGCATCCAATCAATAGTATTCAGGTAAGCTGCAAAATTGACACGGTAAAATGCATAAAAATCAAAATAAAAAGAAGAAGACGCAAAGAACAACGTTTATGCTCTGCGTCTTTATGGTAATTATCCTATAAATTCTTTAATTAATGAACTTTCAGGTACAAAGATTGTCGGTATTTCCTCAAGCTCTGACAGGTATTTTAGCATCATACTCCTTAAATTATTATAATTAGTTTTATCTGCATTAATAAGCTCATCATAAATGACACTCTTATACACTGATGCTTCATAATCTATAAATGTATCAATATCATAATTTGCTCTGCACTTGTGCGGCATGATATACAAATTTTCACCTCTCTGTACACTGGCATACATTGCAAAAATATCATCATAGCTGCGTCCTCTGAAAAGTCTGTCACGAATCAGTCTTCTCATGAGCCTTACATGTGAAGGATGAAGAATATCACCGTTACTGGTTTTTAATCTTGTTCTCACACTTACATAAATGCAGTCAGCTATATCACTCATATCATCTGTTACTTCAGGATTTAATGCATGAATTCCCTCGATAATAATAACTTCGTTTTCTTTTCTTGTTATCGGAGTTACAGATGAATAGTCCTGATTAACAAAATCAAATACAGGAACGTTTGCTGTTTTGCATTCATTCATTAACTTCATATGCTGCTGAAACAAATTAATATCAAGTCTGTAAGGAGACTCAAGATCAACATTTCCGTTTTCATCTTTGGGAACTTTTTTCTCTTCTATTTTTTTATTAGGAATAAAGTAATTATCCATTGAAATAATGTGAGCATTAATATTAATTAACGCAAGTTCATCCTTAAGGCGATATGCAGTTGTTGTTTTTCCTGAGCCTGACGGACCTGATAAAAGAATCAGCGGCTTATGATCATCACTTATCTTTTTGGCAACTGTGGCAATTTTATTTCTGTAATCATTATTGGATTTTTTTATAAAAGCAACTACATCATTTGATGCGGCTTTATTTATCTGTGAAATATTTATACATCTCATTTAAAAACAACTCCTCTCAAATTCATCTAACAGCAAATCTGCAAAACGTTTTTCTGTAATATCAAATCCTATAAGATTCTGATTATTCACATCATCACAAAGTACATCCGGACAATATGCTGTATCAGCAATATCAAGCATAGAAACATCAAATTCACTGTCGCCTGCACAGATTGTTTTATCAAATACAAATTTTTTTTTAAGCCTTGAAACTGCATTTCCCTTTGACAGAATATTTGGGAAAATATACACCTTATCTCCTATCATATATGGTGATACAATATCAGGATCGAGTATTTTCTCAAGACATTCTTTTGTTTTAAGCGGATCATGTGATTTAGTAAATACAAATAATTCATCTACTATACGTAACTCAAAATATATATCAGTATCGTTCTCAAGATATCTCATACCGGTTTTAAATTCCTTCATGCTGTCACTTATAAGTGCTTTTGATTCTTCAAACCATTGTAAATCGGAAATTCCGTCTATAAGTAAAATACCACCGTTCGCTGCAAGTGCAAGATGTGGTGATCTTCCGTCAAAAAAATCTATGCGCCGGTACTGCTCAACTGATCGTGTAGTAACAGGTACAAATGCGATATCTTTATTACTGTTAAGCTTTCTGAGTTTATTATATGCATAAGGAGTCATAAATGACAACATTTTGCCATCTTTGACCTCAACACATACATCTTCCGGGTCAGCCCTTTTATATGAGTGAATCAATGTATTATCAAGATCACTTGCGAATAAGTGCATTAATAATAATTCCTTTCTCTTAAATCTTATATATCTGCCATGTCTTTTATTATACCACATGCTCTGTAGCATTTCATAGGATACTCAACTATCTCAATGTTCTTTTCTTCAGCTAGTCTGAAAATATGTGCAAGATATTTTGTATCATTGAGATCATTCACTAATATCTTCCATGGAATTCTGCGAAGAAGCACACGTGTTGCTTCACCTATTCCCGGCTTTATAAAGTTAATATCAGATATATTAAATTCTTTCTGTATTTTCAGAACTTCATCATATCCACTGATACCGGTATCATTTTCTTCTTTTACACAACTGTAATCAATATTATAATCAATAGCACCTATAACGGTATCAATAAATTCTGCTGACAAGTCTTCCTGCTCAAGTTCACTGTAATAAGCAGCACCGTGAAAATCATTTTCACCTATGATATCAGATCGAAGGAATGTTCTGCTCATAAGACCTGATACTGTAGAATTAAGACATGAGCTCGGGATAAGAAAATCAGATCTTGTCCCATACAGATCTGTTATATGTGCTGGATCCGCAAGTACTGCAAGTTTATCTGAAACTCCGTCATATTCTTCAAGTTCTTTACGAAGCGTTTTTAATATTGCTCCCTTTCCTGTCCAGCCATCAACAAAACAGATAGTCTGAGGATTATGCCTTTGAAGAACATATGCCATCGCATTTTTGTCTATACCTTTTCCACGTATAATGGAAATAGTATAATGATTTACCTTTATATCGGGATATTTTTTATTAAGATATCTCTTTATAATTATTCCTACAGGTGTTCCTGCTCTTGCAAGGGATACAAGCGTTATTTCTGAATTATAGAGCTTGCGAATTTTTTCAGATACGATTGCTGCAGCCTCTGCAGTAATTCCGGCATAATTCCTAAGTGCTTCTTTATATAGTGCAAAATACTTTTCACCCGGCTTATATTCAAGAGGCAGCATTTCACAATAGTGATATCCTGACTGGATAAGCTTTTCCCTTGCCTCGGCAGGCTGAGGCTCAACCATTCCTGTAATGTCCTTGAGCAAAATAGTAACATCTTCCTCACTGTATGACGAACGCATCACATTTACCTCCATTTTACAAGAATAAATCTGCCGCATCCGGCAAATGCATTTATAAGCTTGTCTATTTTAATGTTTTCCTTTAATGAATCTGTTATCACAAGCACAATATCGTAATTATTGATATCAGAATTATATATATATGTTTTTCTTGAATCCTCATATAAACTCTCAACCTGGTATCTTGATCTGAGAGGATAGTCTTCGGTATTTTCAGCTACAATCGGGCTTCTTGTTGTAGAATGAGTTACAATACTCTGTACACCTGAATTTTTTTCTATGTACTTTGCAGTATATATTGAAGGATACATACATTCTTCTGTACCTATTACAGCTACACTCATTCCATTAAAATCATATTTTGAAAAAATATCATCTGCAAGCTTCTCACATGCTGATATATATTGCTTTATAGGTAGGCCTGCTCTCGGATCAATACGGCCGGGAATATCAAGAGTTTCATAATTACATGCGTCTGCCGTTGTGACAGATGTGTCATTATATGTATATACATCATTTGTCGATGGCTGTGCATTAACACGCATAAGCCAGAAAAATTCAAGTCCTGAACGCAGAAGTTCCTGTTTTCTGTTTTCAGTCATTCCATTTAATATCGAACATGCTGCAAATATAGTTTTACCTGATACTTTATTATTATTTTTAAGTTCATTAATAAAATTTACTATTGTTTTGCCTGTAGTGATTTCATCCTCTACAAATATTATCATATCAGTCTTTGAAGAAATTTCATTCCAGTTATTGCAATACAGAAGTTGTTGTATTGCATGACTATGTTCCTCTTTGAACTCAGCAATAAGGTCATACTTGTCATTTTTTTCTCTTGTAGTATGTAGATAATATGAATCAGGAAAGCATGATCCGACACCTGCTCCTACTGCTGTAGCAGTTTCCGCGAATCCAATAAACAGGACTTTTTTATTTTTACAAAATGGTGCTATCTGTCCGGCTAATTCGGCAAAAAGCTTAATTACATTTTCAGGATCACATGGAACATGTTTTCCCTGAGTACTGTTTACAAGAAGGTAGTTTCTTTTGGAATTGTTTTCACGCTTTACCATCTTAACAAGTGAACCATCAGCAAATGATGATTTGTTCTCAATTATTTCTAGCAAATTTTCTTAATTCCTTTCGTTGTAATCACTTTGCAATGCCATAAACTGACGCACGGATGAGTATTTTTTTTGCCCAGTTTCCATGAACCTTCTTCTCGTTCATTCTGTTGCCGGAATGGCTCTTTGAAACAGCCAGAAGATCATCGTTCCAATTTAATATATTTACTGCATCATTGTAGTCATCTGATGAAACAGCAAGAACACTGTCTATTACGGAAAGTTGGGTAGGATGTATAGCAGTTTTTCCGATAAGTCCATTTAATATGTCCTGATTAATTTCCCTTACAAGCCCTCTTGACCATTCATCTGACGCATTATCAGTCTGTTTGAAATATTCCCATACAGGTGCTGATATAACATAATCTCCTGAAAATACATTGACAATATTACTTATAATATCAGAGATCACTCTGATATCGTAAATTGTATCTGTTATATTTCTTCTTATTCCGAATCTGTTACAGAAATCATTTCCACCTATGCGTATATTGAGAATATGTGATTTTACATCATCAAGAGTTGATTTTATCTGTGTCAGCTGACCCGGACGTCGGCAAATATCCGCAATATTCCATGATTCAAGTATTGGCATGCCATATATAACGTAATCGGAACAATTGTTGGCCTCAATAAGTTCATTAAGGTATTCCTCTGCATTTTCAGTATCAAATTTGGGAAAAATAAATCCTTTCAGAAGATTATATCTTCCAATAAGATTATATACCTTCATCAGCTGTTCCGGATATTTTACACGTACAAAAAGATACGGAAGGCAACTCTGTTTGATAAGTCCGGAATCCACAGCCTTTCGTACATTACAGAATGTAATATTCAGCTGCTTCAGAGCTTCATTTTCTGTTCCATCAGCAATAGCATCTTCAAGGCAGAATGCCATGGCATGCAGATTTTCATATTTTCTGTTTATCAGTAAATCTGATGCCTTGGCATTGTGTGCCGGAGTATACATAAGGCCTCCCAATGCATACTGCAATAAATCCCTTTCTGAAAAATTATAGTGTTGATTTGTGATTAAATCTGTTTTTGTCATACCTTTCATTTTGTCTTTCCTCTATTCATTATTTTAATGCCGGAGCATACTGCTCCATTATTTTATATGCTGCTTTTATTCCATCAACTGCTGCAGACATAATCCCTCCTGCATATCCTGCACCTTCTCCGCATGGATAAAGATTAGACAGAGAAAGAGAGGTCATATTTTCATTACGGATAATTCTGAGTGGTGAAGATGTTCTTGTTTCAGGTGCAGTCATCACTGCATTTTTATTGTTGAAGCAGTGCATTTTTCGTGAGAAATTATTTATTCCCTTTTCGAGCATTTCGTTGATGCAAACAGGAAAAAGTGAATTAAAATCACATTCTGACAAGCCCCTTGAATATGTTGGAATTAAATCAGTCTGAAGATTCGGTGTTTTATTAAGATAGCCTCCTACTGTCGTAGCAGGTGCTTTATAATTTTCTCCGGCAATTTCAAATGCTTTATGTTCGAGCATTCTTGCAAAATTCATTCCATCAAGCGGAGAACTTCCGAAATCTTTTTCTGATACAGAAACTGCTATTGCAGAATTAGCATTTTTACCGTTTCTTGAAAATTCACTCATACCATTTGTTACAACGCCGTTTTCTTCACTGGACGAAGGTACAACAACTCCTCCCGGGCACATACAGAATGTGTATACTGCCCTTTCATCGTTTTGCCTGTATGATAGCTGATACTCTCCTGCGGGAAGAAACGGATTATTTTTGTACTTTCCGTAAAGGCTTTCGTTTACATCATCCTGAAGATGTTCAATACGTACACCAACTGAAAAAGGTTTAGTCTGCATCATTATTTTATTTTTATACAGCATTTCAAAAGTATCACGTGATGAATTTCCTATTGCAAGGACAACAGCAGATGTGGTGAAATTTCCTTTTCCGGTTTTAATACTTTTTATTTTACCATCTGTAATATTAAGATTATTTACACACGTTTTAAAGTGAATTTCTCCTCCGTTTTCAATTATCCTGTTACGTATTGATTTTATAACACAGCGGAGATTGTCAGTGCCTATATGTGGTTTGGCTTTTGTAAGGATTTCATCCGGAGCACCAAACTCTACAAAGCGTTTAAGAACATAACGACAAAACGGATCTTTTATTCTTGTAGTCAGTTTTCCGTCCGAAAAAGTACCTGCACCGCCTTCCCCGAACTGAACATTAGAGTTTATATTAAGCATTCCTCCATTCCAGAACGAATTTACTGATACAGCTCTTTCGTCTACAGATTCACCACGTTCAAATACTACAGGCTTATATCCGTATTCTGAAAGAACAAGTGCACAAAACAGGCCAGCTGGTCCAAAACCAACAATAGCAACCTTACCGTTGCCATGTCTGTTAGATATTATAGGTCCTGGGCATTCACTTTCTATATACTGACAAAAAATTATTTTCTCACAAATTCTTTTTTCTGTTTTTACATCTCCAAGCTCCACGTAAACAGAATGGACAAAATGTATTTCAGACTTTTTTCTCGCATCAAGCGACGTTTTATGAATCTCTGCTGTTTTTACATCATCAAACAAAAATCCTGCTTGATTGAGTGCTTTTTTTATAACTGATTCTGATGATTCGTCTATATCAGAATTTATTCCTGTAATTACTATAGGCATATTATATCCTTCTCTAAGTTAATAAGTATTACGACTATCTGTTAATTATATCACTTTTTTTTGTATTCATCAATATTCTTTTATTAAAAAAGAACGTAAATGGTAAATTTATTTTTAAATAAGACATAGCTTCAAATAAGAGAATGATCATCAATTACAAACAGACTATTGATATGTTTTTTTGTTATCTCATACGTAAACTCTGAGTTTTATAATAAATAAGGCCGCATTAAATAGTTTCATCTGAAGCATTAATGCAGCCTTTTTCATATATCCAAAAAGTTTTCTATTTTGAGCAAAGTATTCAGGAATTTATAAAGCAGAAAATAATGACTATCTTATTCCATTGGGAAAATAAATTGACCTCAGTAGCTTTTCAACTGACTCTATCGGCAACGGTTTTCCCCACAAAAAACCCTGTATATAATCACATCTTAAAGTTTTAAGTATATCAAGCTGAATTTCATATTCAACTCCCTCAGATATAACGTCAAAATTAAAAATATGTCCTATTGAAATAATAGCAGCAACAAAGCTTTTGTATTTTGTATCATTTATCATTTTATCCATAAATATCTTATCAATTTTTAATAAATCAATGGGAAGTTCAGATAAATTACTCAGTGATGCAAAACCTGTCCCGAAATCGTCCAGTGCAACTCCTATTCCAAGCTTCTTTATTTTTTTCAGAAGCATTGTCGCATTGGCAACTGATGATACCAATGATGTCTCTGTAATTTCTATTTCAAGATTTCTTGGCGGAAAATTATTTTCCTGTAATGCAAAGGCAATATCATCATACAGGCTCTCATCCTGAAGATGAAGGGCAGAAATATTTACAGACAATACAAAATCAGAACCTATTATATCATAATAAGGACGTATTATTTTCATGGAACGTCTCAGTACCCAACGGTCAATATCAAGTACCAGTTTGCTTTTTTCTGCATATGGTATAAATTTCGAAGGGCTTATATACCTGCCATAATCATCTCTCATACGCAGGAGAACTTCAAACCCTCTGATGGTACGCTGTGATGTCTGAAACTGAGGTTGAAAGACAAGCTCAAAAGAATTATTTGAGAGACACCCTCTTATTAACCTGTCATATATAAATTCATTCTCTATTGGTTCAACCATAGAAATATCAAACATTTTAATTTTATCTGTTTTTGATATTTTGGACTGATACATAGCCATATCAGCATATCTGAACAATTTTTCCATGTTTTCAGCATGAAATGGAAAACATGCCAGTCCAAAACTTGCTGACACAAAAAAACAGTTTGTTTTTATAACCATCTCACTTGACAGTGCGTCAAGAAATCTGTTTATTTTTTGTATTACCTGTTCCTCTGAATTGTAATCCTTTATTACAATAATAAATTCATCTCCGCCCTGTCTGGCAAGAAAATCATTTGAAGTAAGTATTTCACTCCATCGTCTGGCAACCTCACATAATACTCCGTCACCGCATTCGTGTCCTACAGAATCATTGATTCCTTTGAAATTATCAAGATCAATTACTGCAAGTGCAAATTTCTTTTGTCTGCCTGATCTGATAAGTTCATTAACATGTTCGTCAAATGCCCTTCTGTTAGGAAGTCCTGTAAGCGAATCCATATATGCAAGCTTATACAATTCTCTTTCATTTTTTGCTATCTGATTCATGTTATTTTTAACTATCCATACCATAATCATACCAGATAAAATAATTGCCAGGCCTGGTATAGACTCGATTTTTTTATCCTTAAGCATTATTGCAATTAGATACAGGCAATATGGTACAAGTGAAAACATTGAAATAACAAATCCACGTTTTCTATCAACACTAGTCATATATACCAGTATCATAATCTGAAAAACCGACACTACACCATTAATAGCAGAGGATTGTATTTTTAAACCAAAAATTAAAACAAATGTGCTTTGTCTAAAAAAAACTGATAACACAAAAAGAACCAGAAATAAAACAGAACCAAAAAGAATTGCTCTGAGAGATAATTTTTTATTATAAGAAGATTTTTCATTTTTTTCTCTATTTTTCATTCTAAATTTGTACCTTTCTGCTTTTAATTCCAATATGTTTTATTATACCACATACAGCGACTTAAATCAAGGTACATTTGTTATAAAACAATGCGAAACGTATAAAAAAATTCAATATTAATGATTTATATTTAATATATTAATTAAATAATCATTGCTAATTGGTATTTATTCGATAAACATTAAGCTGATTCTGGTAATCACACATTCCTATAAATACATCTTTAAGACTTATATTCTGTTGCTCAAGCTGTTTTTTTATCCACTCCTCATTATTACCTGTGTGCTTGAGATTGTCACTGATAATCTTGCCTTCATATACAACTATTTGTGCAGGCATTTCCTGCTCCGGCATAATATTGAAATCCTGTGGAATGGAATATCTCTGATCTGCTTTGGGAAGGATACTTAATTTTCCATTATGTTCAAGCATTATTAATTCAATATTATTGATATCAAAATATCCCTGAGTACGGCATTCAGCAATAACTTCATTGACATCAATTTTCTGTTTATTCAGATTGTCAATATAAAATTTACCGTTTTTGAAAATTATCCACGGATGGCCTTCAAGGAATCTTCTTGATTTCATTTTTTTATTTGAAATTAAATCTACACCAACTGCAGACAATGAATATATTATCATAGCTGTCAGTGGATAAAACAGATTTTTCTCAAGGCTTGTTGCCATTTCTGCTGCAATTGAACCTATTGTTATTCCATTTATATAATCAAACATACTTAACTGGGACATTTGCCTGTTTCCTATCAGCTTTGTAAGTAAAAACAAAGCAATAACTGAAAAAATTGATGATAAAACAACCTGTAATAAATCCATAATACCGCTCCCAAAATATATTTTTGCGCTGTAATTTTAAATAACGGCTCGACCGTTTTAACGTCACAATATGAGTATGGAACCTGTCGGGTTAAAGTTAGTAAACATATTGCCCAGGTTATAAAATTTAATTGCTTACAACACTAACAAGAAAAAATCCCCCGTTTTTTTGACGGGGCATTTTACCTTAGTTACTATATATTTTTGACCAGTATTATAGATAATTATTCATATTAATTTTTAGATTGTGCAATTTTTTCTGCAAGCTCATTAAGATAAATCCATCTTTCAGTTTTTTCATCCAGTTGCTTTTCTAGTTTTTGCTTTTTTTCTGTTATTTCCTGAAGCTGTACATAATCACTTGCGGCCTTTGAAAATTCTTTTTCACATTCTGCAATCTGATGTTCAAGTTTTTCAATATCATTATCTATTGTTTTATATTCACGCTGTTCATTAAATGAAAATTTAAGTGAATGTTCTTTTTTTATATTATTTCCTGATATATTTTTCCTATGTGTTTCAGTTTTTTTATTTTCACTTACCTTTTCTATATAATCGCTGTAATTTCCTGTATAACAGCTGATTACTCCACTGTCCTCAACCTCAAATATTGATTCGGCTGTCTTATCAAGAAAATATCTGTCATGAGATACTGAAATAACTGCTCCCGGAAATGTCTCAATGTAATCTTCTAGTATTCTGAGCGTTTCAATATCGAGATCGTTTGTAGGTTCATCAAGAAGAAGTATATTCGGTGCTTCCATAAGTATGCTAAGCAGATACAATCTCCTGCGTTCTCCTCCGCTCAGTCTTTCTATAAGTGACTGCTGAAGGTCAGCTGAAAATAAAAATTTCTCGAGCATCTGTGATGCAGATAAGGTGCCTTCAGATGTATTTATTGAATCAGAAATATCATGAATAAAATCATATACCTTTATACTGCCATTGAGTTCCTTACTGTTCTGTGTAAAGTACCCAATGTTTACTGTATCTCCGATTTCAACAGTACCTTCATCAGGCTGAAGTCTTCCTGCTACCATATTAAGCAGAGTAGACTTTCCGGCCCCGTTATGTCCGACAATTCCTATACGGTCATTTCTTAATATTATATATGAAAAATTACTTACTACAGTTCTCTCTCCATATTTTTTTGATATACCTTTCAGTTCAATTGTCTTTTTTCCTAAGCGGCTTGAAACTGCGGAAATCTGAACATTGTCATCATATTCAGGTGCATCTGTATTTTTAAGAGTATTATAACGATCTATTCTGTCCTTGCTTTTTGTGCTCCTTGCTCTGGCACCTCTCATGATCCACTGATATTCACGTCTTAATATTGATTGTCTTTTTCGTTCAGTAGCCTCAGCCATTTCTTCTCTTTGAGCCCTGAGCTTAAGATATTTTGAATAATTGGCTTCATAAGTATATAATTTTCCTCTTGATAAATCAACTATTCTGGTTACAACTCTTTCAAGAAAATATCTGTCATGAGTTACCATTATTATTCCGCCTGAAAATATTCTCAGCCTGTTTTCCAGCCATGTTACCATTTCACTGTCAAGATGATTTGTCGGCTCGTCGAGAATAAGTACATCAGACGGGTGAACAAGTGCAGCAGCAAGTGCCACGCGTTTGCATTGTCCGCCTGAAAGCGTGCCTATTTTTGCAGTAAAATCGTTTATCCCAAGCTTACCTAGCATTGTTTTTGCTTCATATTCATTTATCTGACGATACTCAGGAGATAAATCAGAAAACACCTGTTCCAGAACCGTAAAATCATCATTCATCTGAGGATTCTGTGGAAGATATGAAATCTGAATATTAGGATTAACAGCAATATTTCCGCTGTCAGCATGACTGATACCTGCTAAAATTTTTAACAATGTACTTTTGCCTGTACCATTTATACCAATAATACCAATTTTATCTCCTTCGTTTAAATATAATGAAACGCCTTGCAGCAGCTGTTTCATCCCATAATTTTTGGAGATATTTTCAGCAGATAACAACATATTTGATGTAACCCCCGTTTTATCAATGTAATATTAAGAATTATTTTCACTGCTCTTCTGTTTCTTGATAACCTTAAGTCTTGAAAATTCTTCTCTTTCCTTTTCTTCAAGGCTGTCAGTAATATACTTTGAGATTCCCTCAAATTTAGGAATAAGAATATTTTTAAGTGCATTTGCTCTTTTCTGTGTCTTTTTTATAGCAGTTGCCAGTCTGTATATGCTGTTTTCTACTTCTGCAAGAGTTGCAGTCATGTATTTTACTTTGGTAAACAGCATATATGCTTTGTCAAGCTGTGAATTTGAATCATAAAAACCATAAGGAGCAAATGGTTTATCTTCAATAATGCTTATCATAGGAATTTCTACACCCATAACACTTCTGTATTCAACATTAAGTGTATCTTCAACAGGAACGGATTTCGCATATTTTTCCACAACCCCAAGTGTTATATTAGCAGCCTGAAGTGCATCATATGCGTCAACATATGTTTTTTCAATTGAGATACGTATTTCATTTGCAGAATCAACCATCTGCATCAGTTCACGAATCAATATATTACGCTTCCTGTCCATGAGTTCATAGCCTAGTTTTGAAAGTGCAAGATCTTTTTTAGCCTTTATAAGATTACCCTTTGTAGGAAAAACCTGTTCAGACATAAAATCAACTCCTTACTCATAGAATCTTTTGGCTGCATCCGGATTATATTTTTCACTCAGTATTTTTTCATCTATACGATCAAGCTCTGATTCAGGCATAAGCGAAAGCAAAGCCCATCCAAGCTCAAGTGTCTGCTCTATTGTTCTGTTTTCATCAAATCCCTGATTAATAAAGTGTTTTTCAAACTGTACTCCGAATGCTATATATTTTTTATCAATCTCAGATAATTCTTCTTCACCGATTACGGCTGCAAGAGAACGTGCATCCTGAACCTTTGCATAACATGCAAAAAGCTGATTGGCAACAGCTGAATGGTCAGCTCTTGTGTAGCCTTCACCTATACCATCCTTCATAAGTCGTGACAATGAAGGCAATACTGATATAGAAGGATAAACTCCGCTCTGATCAAGGTTTCGGTCAAGTACAATCTGGCCTTCCGTTATATATCCTGTAAGGTCAGGTACAGGATGAGTAATATCATCATTCGGCATAGTAAGAATAGGTATCTGTGTAACACTTCCTGTTGATCCCTTTATTAATCCTGCTCTCTCATATAATGATGCAAGATCTGAATAAAGATATCCTGGATAACCCTTTCTTCCCGGGATTTCGCCCTTTGATGAACTGAATTCACGAAGAGCTTCAGCATAAGAAGTCATATCTGTAAGAATAACAAGAATATGCATATTCTTTTCATATGCCAGATATTCAGCAGCTGTAAGTGCACATCTAGGTGTAAGTATTCTCTCTATGATAGGGTCGTTTGCAAGGTTAAGAAACATTACAACGTTCTGAAGAACACCACTCTCTTCAAAGCTCTTTCTGAAATAGTCAGCTACATCGTGTTTTACGCCCATTGCTCCGAATACAACGGCAAACTCCTGTCCGCTTTCATCTGCTATCTGTGCCTGTCTTACTATCTGAACAGCAAGTTTGTTATGTGATAATCCTGAACCTGAGAATATAGGAAGCTTCTGTCCCCTTATAAGAGTCATAAGACAATCTATAGAAGATATTCCTGTTCTGATATAATTTCGCGGATATATTCTTGAAACAGGGTTAAGAGGTTTTCCGTTTATATCAGCAAATTTTTCTGGATAAATATATCCAAGATTATCAATAGGCTTTCCTGAACCGTTAAATACACGTCCGAGTATGTCCTTAGAAAGAGGTATTTCAAGTGGTTTTCCGGTAAATGATGTTTTTGTATTTTTAAGTGAAAGACCTTTTGTTCCTTCAAATACCTGAAGAACGACCTTATCCCCTGACATTTCAACAACTCTTCCTATTCTTTCTGTACCATCGTCAAGCCTTATTTCAGCTACTTCATCAAAGCTTACGCCGTCTACGTGCTCTAATACTATAAGAGGTCCGTTTATCTGACTAAGACCCATGTACTGTAAACTCATTATTTGGCCCTCCATTCATCATCTGATTTGATATTATCAAGAACATCAGTAATTTCTTTTATATAATCATCAAACATCTCAGGCTTGTCATTAGGAATATCATATTTCATTTTGATTACTTTTTCCATAATTCCAGTCTTAATAACAAGGTTTACCACATTGCCTTGAGCGATAACTCTCTTTGATTCTGAATAAAGATGTAAAATTACCTTCATCATAAGAAGTTGCTTTGTAAGAGGAACAAACGTATCATCCTTATGGTAAGCATTCTGTTGGAGAAATCCTACACGTATTACTCTGGCGATCTCAATTACAAGCTTCTGGTCATCAGGAAGGACATCTGAACCAATAAGCTTAACTATTTCCATGAGCTTGTTTTCTTCAATAAGAATATTTGAAATTGCCTGACGGCATTCCATAAAATCAGTACCTGCATTTTTAGTATAAAAATCAGACAGATCATCAACATATTCGCTGTAACTTGTCGTCCAGTTGATAGCCGGATAATGTCTTGCATAAGCAAGTGATTTGTCAAGAGCCCAGAAACAACGAACAAATCTCTTTGTATTCTGTGTTACAGGTTCAGAAAAATCAGAACCCTGAGGTGAAACTGCACCTATTATGGTTATAGATCCTTCCTTATGAGATAATGTCTCTACATATCCTGCACGCTCATAGAATTCTGAAAGTCTTGATGGGAGATATGCAGGGAATCCTTCTTCTGCAGGCATTTCTTCAAGACGTCCTGATATTTCTCTGAGTGCCTCTGCCCATCTTGATGTTGAGTCTGCCATTATTGCAATATGATATCCCATATCTCGATAATACTCTGCGAGAGTAATACCAGTATAAATAGAAGCTTCTCTGGCCGCAACAGGCATATTTGACGTATTTGCTATAAGTACCGTTCTGTCTGTAAGAGGCCTGTTTGTCTTAGGGTCAATAAGATGTGAAAATTCCTCTAGAACCTGAGTCATCTCATTTCCACGCTCACCGCATCCTATATATACAATAATATCAGCATCGCACCACTTTGCAAACTGATGCTGTGTCATAGTCTTTCCTGTACCGAATCCACCAGGAATTGCTGCAGTACCACCCTTTGCAATAGGGAGTAATGTATCTATTACACGCTGACCTGTTATAAGTGGTCTGGAAATAAGCATTCTTTCACTGACAGGTCTAGACTGTCTTATAGGCCATTTCTGACATAATGTAAGTTCTGTTTCTTTTCCATTTTCATCTTTTATTACGCATACTGTATCGTTTATTTTATAATTTCCGTCTTCATTTACAGAAATAACGTCACCTTCAAGCAAAGGAGAAAGCATGCAGTAATGTCTTACTACATCTGTTTCCTGACATTCTGCATAGATATGTCCGCCTTTGAGATGGTCTCCGACCTTTACTTTTATTTCTGTCTGATATTCTTTCTCTTCATCAAGAGCGGATACATTTGCACCCTCTGATATAAAAGCACTGTCTGAGATTTTTTCTATCTGAAGAAGAGGTCTTTCAATTCCATCAAAAATATTTGATAGAATTCCAGGTCCGAGAACTGCACACATAGGTGAGCCTGTATTATAAACCGGTTCTCCTGCTTTAAGTCCAGTAGTTGTTTCATAGACCTGAATTGTGGTAAATTCCTCTGTAATTCCGATTACTTCACCAATAAGTTTTTTATTGCCAACGTAAACCATCTCAAGCATTGAAAAGTCCTTTGTGTCCTTTACCTTGACTACTGGTCCGTTAATTGCATAAACAACGTTCTGCATAAAATACCCTCCCTGTCAATAATTTATGACAGTTTAAATTTTGAACCAAAGTTTTTCTTCTGTTCATCAAGCATATTGTCAATTGTTTTATTTATTAATACTGAAGATGATTTGTCATAGACAGACAAACCGCCGTATTTTATGCCAGCGTCTTCACTGAACAAACAATCTATACGAAGGTCTGATTTGAGCATTTCTGAATACTTCATATCCTCCGGTTTCATATAAATTGTTGTTTCAGAGTTTATGCTCTCGTCTTTCAGAAGAGTTACAAGATAGCTTTTATATTCATCGGTTTTTGTAAATTCTGATATTCTTTTTTCAACATCTGAAAATATCTGCTTTACAAGAGTTTCCCTATGGGTAAGAACTTTTATTCTTGCCTCCTGTTCAGCCTTCGATATTATTATTTTACTTTTAGAAGCATCATCTTCTACTGCATTTTTAATTTTTATATATGCAGCATTTAGTGCTTCATCTTCTGCTGTTTCAAGAATAGTCTTTCTTTTATCCTTTACACTTGATAACAGATCTTCTATCTGCTGATTGACATCTGCATTAACAGCATCAATAAAGCCTTTAAGTTTTGTTTCTGTCATGGATATATATTTCCTTTCTAAGAAATTTTGCGGTAAAAGCAGACATCCATCTGCTATATCCTAATGCCAATTGCTTCACGGACATATTGTGAGATGGATGTTGAGATATGGGATGAGCCATGTCTGTCCGGTATTTCTACAATAAGAGGACATTTTCTGTTAAGCTTCAGATCGTATACCATTTCTGACGACTCTGTAAGAAGCTTCTGAGTTATAAGTATTACAGCAACATCTCTGTTCTGCATTGCTTGGCTGAGTGCCGACTTAACCTCTGCTCTTTCATGAACAAGCACTCCTTCAATTCCTCCAAGTCTCATTCCCACAAGTGTATCAATATTATCACTGATAAGAAAAAAACGCATAGTAATCAAACCTTACCAATAATCATAAATGCAATAATAAATCCATAAAGTGCAACACCTTCGCCAAGTGCAACAAATATAAGGGATTTAGCAAATGACTTTGGTTCTTCTGCAACAGCACCGATAGCAGCTGACGCACCTGATGCAACAGCAATACCACATCCGATTGAACCAAGACCTACTGAAAGAGCAGCTGCAATGTATCCAAGACCTGCACTGCTATTTACTACAGATGTTGCAGTTTCTGCTGCCTGAGCATTTACAAAACCACCTATAGGGCAGATTATTGAAAGTGCCATTACAGCAAAAAATGAACAAAGGTTGAGAATAATCGCATTTTTAGCTTTCTTAGGTGATTTCTTTTTACTCAGGACTGCAATAAAAGGTAAAGAAATAATACACAAAACCAAAAGCGGCATTAAAGCCAATTCTAAAATATTCATAACATTCTCCGTTTCTCCGCATTTAATTATCTGCGGGATAAAATTATTTATAATTTACATCATAACTTACTTTGACAGGTTCAAAAGCCTTTCCGTCACCATCATAGCATCTTGAAAATATTTCATAGAACTCAAGTCTGAGGACCTGAATACCGGACAGCATGCCTTCCATTACTATTACAAATATATTTCCTAAAACAACTATTATAGGTGATGCACCCTGATACATATCTGCAAGAAGCATTACTACTGACATCATAGCTGCATGTGACAGCACAAATCCTCCTATCCTGACGAATGAGAGTGTATTTGTTACATATCCAAGTAAAAATTCAAAAACCTCAAAAAAGTTTGAAGCTATAAAATCGCCAATGCCATCAGATTTGAATTTCTTTCCGCTGAGCATACATCCGAGTGGTTCTCTCAGAAGCATTAATATCAAAGGAAGTACAATAAGGAATATTACATATACAGGCGTTAATATATTTTTTTCAAACAGAAAAGCTGATATTGCTGCATATAGGATTGCACAGAAAAATATAAGGCCTGTAATACCATTGTTTCCAAATAATGCACTTTCATATTTCTTTTTCCTCATAGAAGTAATAATATTTATTAAAATAGATATTATTATAAGTCCTATTCCTATTCCTATTGCAGAACCTAAAATAGTATTTATATTATCCATTACTTCAACAGGCTTTTCTTTAAATCCGATTGCATGATAAAGCGGATCAAGAGCATGTTCAAACCCAAAAAACGAACCGAATATCAATCCGAAAAATGCACTTGAAAGACCTATTCTTGACATAATAGCACACAGATTGTTCTTTGTCTTTTTATAGAGGAATGAACCTACAATAGAGATAACCAGTCCTTGTCCCAGATCACCGAACATTATACCAAATAATATTGTATATGAGATAGCTACAAGATTTATTGGATTGAATCCTCCATATTCTGGTAGTCCATACATTTCAATAAAAAGTGAAAACGGATTTGTAAATCTGTTTGTTTTAAGTTTCACTGGTATCTGTATATTTTCCTCTGAATTAGGCGGCTTAAAAATTACTGAGACATCACGCATTTCATTGAATAATTCTTTAAATCTTGGCGCATCCTTTTCAGTAACAAAACCTACTATTATAAGGAATTTATCCTTTAATACCAACGCTTTTGATCTTAATTCAAAGCAATCATACATATATTTTATCCAGCAGAATACCATTTTTATCTTATGTGCTTCTTTTTCAATAAGATTTGTTCTGCATGTTCTGAGCTTCTGAATCCTCACTTTTGCTTCATTATACTTTTGCTGAACATCCTGTATTTCTTCATCAGGCTTTCCTGTTACATAATCAGGTAGCCATATACGCTCAAAATACAGATCATTAAACACTTTATCTGCTTTTTTCAGATGCTCCAAAGGAACAAAATACATTCCCCAGTAATAATCCTTATCCATGTCATAATGAACAAATATAAACTGATCATTTCCATAATACTCAAGCTTAGGATAGCTGTCCACAGGCAGTTTTCCAAATCTTACATGAATATGCTTGCATTTAAACAGGCTTTCCATATCTATATCCATACCATGAAGATGTTTAAGCTGTAAAAGTATCTGTTCATACTGTGCAATAGCATTATGTGTATCTGATATTTCTTTGATAATTGTACTCATCTTATTGCTTATTTCATCAACATAGTCTGAAAGATCTTCAAATGGCAAATCTTTAATTTCTGAAAAATCAGTTTTAGCAAATTTCAAGTCATTTTCAAAATCTATTGATACTATTTTATTTAATGCATCTTTATATGGATTATCTTCATGAAGCTGTGTAAATCCAGTACTTTCAGAGTTTACTGTATTGACAGCAGATTCTATATGAAAACATTCACTTTCAATACATTTAGAAATAGTTTTATCAAGATTTTTCAGCTGACCAGCAATATTGACAAGTAACATCTTTTCGATTGACATATATTCCCTCCTTCTCCTTTAATACCAGATTACATACCTATACTGATATAATCATATCTAATATATAATTTGATGTTTTGCCATATCTTATTCCTTCTATTATATTAGTTATATTATCAACCTCTATATCAAACAGGTATATAAGTGAATAAACACTTACTGCGGAATTATTTGAAAACATAAGTGAACGTCTTGCAGCCTGGCATCTGAGCCTGTCGACTTCCAGTTCAAAATAATGATTGTTATCCAAAGTGAATTTTCTTCCGTAAAACGTTTTTGAAAATTCAGTAAGAAAATCATCAATTGTTTCTGCACTGAATAACTCTTTCTGCTTTTTGAGACTTAGTTTTCCATAGAACGGGAATGAATTTTTTTCAATTTCTGACGCGGACAGACCATAAAATTTCTTCATTCGATATGCATTTATAATATTTATAAAATCAATCTGAATTTTGATCTGGTCCAGAAGGGCATTTTTAGACGCACCTTTAAAATCCTTTTTAATAACATCATCAAGCCATCTCATATAATATGTTCTAAGACGTATTTCACATTCAAGATACGGAGCCTTGCCTGAATCATCAAATCTTATCCCGTTAAGAACCGGATAATACGGTGTATGATTAAGCTGATCAATTAACTCATTAATATTTCTGCTCTTGGCAAGTTCAATAAGATTGAAGCTCGTCTTTGAAAGCAAATAAGATGGCATCGATGAGATGTAGTCATCATTGCTTTTACTGTTCATATGAAGAATAATACTGAGTATTTCCCTTATTTCAGATAATACAATAAGGTAATTGTAGAAACGCTCTTTTCTAAGCTGCTGAAAATCACACAAATCAATATATCTGTCAAATGAATACTTTTTCAGGATTGACTCAAGATGTCCTCTATGAATTGTAGCTGTATTTATTGTACTTAATGCTGACGAGTAGTGGGTATTTTTTTTTAGATATTCTGCTGCCTCAGATACACTTTTTTTATTTGAAAGTTCCCTGTAATCTGATTCTGAAAGCCTTTTGCCATAAATAGCCCTTGCTCGTGTAATAGTAGCATTTTTCTTATAATCAGTCAACATTACCACCCACTATCGTATGAAAGATGCTGTCTTCAATAGATAAATGTATATTTTCATAAGCTTCGTCGAGCTGCTGAATTTTTGACATGCAGTCATCGTTGATTTTTTCCAGTTCCTTATCTGTTTCAATTTGATGAAACTTGATTATTTCCTGTATACGTTTTTCTGCTTTGGAATTAATGTCATCCTTTAACTCCTGAGCTTCTTTTTCAGAAGCATTTAGAATTTTTTTACTTTGGTTATCCGCATCAATAAGTCTTTCATCTGCTTTATTGTCAATGCTGATAATTTCATTAACTATATTTTCCATAAAAGATACCCCTGGTATTTCATTTTAATTTTTGACACTATGCATAGGTGCTGGCAGTCTTCCGCCTCTGGAAATGAATTTTGAAGATGAGCCTTCATGAATACTCATTACTGGACCACTTCCAAGTAATCCACCAAATTCTAACATATCGCCTTCTTTTTTACCAATAGCAGGTATTATTCTTACTGCTGTTGTTTTATTGTTTACCATACCTATTGCTGCTTCATCAGCAATAATAGCTGAAATAGTATCAGGAGATATATCTCCTGGAACGGCTATCATATCAAGACCAACTGAGCAAACAGCAGTCATAGCTTCAAGTTTGTCAAGCTTCAAAACTCCTGACTGTGCTGCTGCTATCATACCTGCATCCTCAGAAACAGGTATAAACGCACCTGAAAGTCCTCCGATATGTGAAGAAGCCATTACTCCTCCTTTTTTAACTGCATCGTTAAGAAGTGCAAGTGCTGCGGTCGTTCCATGTATACCACAAGTCTCCAGACCGAGCTCTTCAAGAATATATGCCACGCTGTCACCAACAGCTGGTGTAGGTGCAAGCGAAAGGTCAACAATCCCAAACGGAACATTAAGCATCTCAGAAGCTCTTGAGCCAACAAGCTGTCCCATTCGTGTTATTTTGAATGCAGTCTTTTTAATTACATCAGCAATCTGTGAAATATTTGCATCAGGATATTTTGCCACTGCAGCTCTTACAACACCAGGTCCTGATACTCCGACATTAATTGCACAGTCAGGCTCTCCTACTCCATGGAAAGCACCTGCCATAAACGGATTGTCTTCAACTGCATTGCAGAACACAACCAGCTTTGCAGGACCGATGCAGTTTCTGTCTGCAGTCACTTCTGCTGATTTTTTAACTATCTTGCCCATAAGAGCAACTGCATCCATATTGATTCCTGTTCTTGTGGAACCAACATTTATGGATGAACAAATATTTGAAGTGCATGATAATGCTTCAGGAATAGAATTTATAAGTTCAAGATCCCCTGCACTGAACCCTTTCTGTACAAGTGCTGAATAGCCTCCGATAAAGTTTACTCCGCAATGATCAGCGGCTTTCTGAAGTGTAAGAGCAAATTTAACAGGATTTTTTTTATCACATGCTGCACTAACTATTGAAATAGGTGTAACTGATATACGTTTATTAATTATCGGAATACCATATTCTTTTTCTATTTTTTCACCGACACTGACAAGATCTTTTGCCTTGCTGACAATTTTGTTATATACCTTGTCACAAGCCTTGTCAATATCGCTGTCAATACAATCAAGCAATGAAATTCCCATTGTAATTGTTCTTATATCAAGGTATTCATCCTGAATCATATGTATTGTTTCAAGTATATCATATGCATTTAACATTACCATTCTCCTCTGTAACTTGTTTGATTATAAATTAAATTTCGTGCATAGAATTGAAAATATCCTCATGCATTGAATGAATAGAAAGATTCAATCGTTCACCAAGTGAATTCATTTCATCGGCAAGAATCAGGAAATCCTTGTTAAGTCCTGAAATATCAACAAGCATAATCATTGCAAACATATCCTGAAGAACAGACTGAGTCACCTCAATAACATTTGCGTTATACTGAGCACACACAGAACTTACTTTTGCTAATATTCCTACATTATCTTTACCTATAACAGTAATTACTGCCTTCATAATAAAGTCCTCCGATATATTGTATTTTTTTTAACCGATTAATATTATATCACATTAAAATAAAAAATGAAAGTATTATTTATTTTTTTTTATTATTAAAGAAAGAGTTTCATAAAAATTATCATTCTGCTTTTTCGTACGTTTTTCATTTCCTTTGACTCTGCCGCCTGAACTTCTGATTTTCTTGTTAACATGCCTTATTGAAAGAAGCCCGCTGATATTTTCGTCAGTATACCTCATACCATCCTGATTTATTACAATAGCATTTTTAGCAAGGCACATTGCAGCAAGGCCGTAATCCTGAGTGATAGCCAAATCCCCGTCCTCAACAAGATTGACAAGCCGGAAATCAGCACTGTCAGCTCCCTTTGAAACTGTTATTGTTTCTATTCCATCAATATTAAATATATGTGAGGTATCACAAAGCAATATACATCGTATATTATTTTCCAGTGATGCTTTTACAGTTATGTTCACTACAGGACATCCATCAGCATCTATCAATATTTTTATACTAATCTCCTCCGTTCAGGTATGTTTTTATTATACTCCATTTTTCAATCAGTTTCTGTTCTGACCATGCAGCATTTGCAGGACTGGTAGACGGAAGATATATAGCTTTGCGGCTGATAAAAGGTTCTGTATATTTCTTATAAAATCTTTCAGCAGTCTTTCCATTTACAAAAATCTTTCTGATATTGCAGTTATCCATTATTACAGATAAATTATTGGGAACAACTTCTTTTATTGAAGTGTCAGAACTTCCCTGAATTTCACATGAAGCAATTACATCCCAGACTGCAACACCATTTAAAAGCAGTAGTTCTTTTTTTTCTTCTACTGATCCGGGAAGTTCACTTTTAAATATTGCTGAAATAACTTTCCAGAAGCGATTTTGTGGATGCCCATAGAAAAACATGGATTCACGTGATTTTACAGAAGGAAATGAACCGAGGACAAGTATACGTGAATTTTCGTTATACAGAGGTGGTATAGGATGAACTATCATTAATTTCACCATTCTTTTTATCATATTAAATTCTTACATCTGTAAACTCTTTAATAAAACTTAAAAAATGCGGCTTAAACCGCATTTTTTAAGTTTTATATATTAAAGAGAATATCCTTTTTTATTAATAATATCAACTACATAGTCTACATATTTCTGACATATATCGTTTGTCTTGGCTTCTACCATTACTCTTACCAAAGGTTCTGTTCCGCTTCCTCTGACTAATATTC
Source organism: uncultured Ruminococcus sp. (assembly GCA_937872775.1). Classification (GTDB taxonomy): domain Bacteria; phylum Bacillota; class Clostridia; order Oscillospirales; family Ruminococcaceae; genus HUN007. The sequence goes on along the minus strand of CALMUA010000157.1, from coordinate 10,009 downwards.
TTCCGTCACTGCCAAGTTCATCTTCAACCTTTTTAGCTGCTGCAATTACGTCACAATCATTCATAGTAGCATTTTTATCTGTTACTCTTACATTTTTAAGAAGCTGTGGATAAATCACAACCGGCTCAGCAAGCTTTGCAAGACTTGTCTTCTTTTCAATAACAGCCTCCATTATCATAAGAGATGTGAGAATACCATCCCCTGTTGAAGCATATTTTCCAAAAATAATATGTCCTGACTCTTCTCCTCCGAGCTTATATCCATTTAATGACATATTTTCATATACATACTTATCACCAACTGCTGTCTTTTCGTAGTTTATGCCTTCCTTGTCAAATGCTTTGTAAAGTCCGAGATTTGACATAATAGTAGTTACTACTGTATTTTTATCAAGCTGTCCTTTTTCTTTAAGATATTTTCCGCAAACATATAAAATCAGGTCTCCATCAATAATACGACCATTTTCGTCAATTGCAAAACATCTGTCTGCATCGCCGTCATAAGCAAATCCTATATCAAGTTTATTTTCTATTACAAACTTCTGTATTGCTTCAGGGTGAGTAGAACCGCATCCATTATTTATGTTTATTCCGTCCGGAGTACTGCTTATAACATGCGTTTCAGCACCAAGAGCATCAAAAACACTTTTAGCTATAGATGAAGCACTTCCGTTTGAACAGTCCAGACCAACTCGTATATTTTTAAATGAACGTGTTGCAAGTGATATAAGAAACCCTATATATCTGTTTCTGCCTGCACTGTAATCTATAGTTCTTCCTATATCTGCACCTGTGGCAAGAGGAATTGAATTTACATCACCGTCTATATATTCTTCAATTTTTTCAATTGTATTGCCATCCAGTTTTTTACCATGACAATTAATAACTTTTATTCCATTATCATGATATGGATTGTGACTTGCAGAAATCATGATTCCACAGTTAAATTCATCAGTTTTAGTTACATATGCAACGCTCGGCGTTGTAGTAACATGAAGAAGATATGCATCAGCTCCTGATGCTGTTATTCCGGCAGCAAGTGCATACTCAAACATGTATGAACTTCTTCTCGTATCCTTTCCAATTACTATTTTACATTTTTCTCCGTTGTTATTCTGTGAATAGTACCATCCAAGAAATCTTCCTACCTTATAAGCATGATCAACTGTTAAATTTTTATTCGCTTCTCCGCGAAAACCATCAGTTCCGAAATACTTTGACATTTTTCATCTTCTCCTTATTGATAACTTATGTATTAAACAATATCAGATCATTGTGGATATTTATAATATTATACAACATTTTTTTATTAAAATCAAGTATTTATTTTACAGACATTCATCAGGCTGACATTTCCATTATGATATTCTAAGTTGCATGATGACCGGAAAGCCCTGATTGTCTTCTCAGAGACAAAGCCCATGAAATCTTGACTTTTATCACTATAATATGATATAATACCTATTGCATATTGCACAACAGGATTATGGCTTATTTATTTTTAAAGGTGAGGTTATTACAATGATTAAAAACATTCAGGACGAAATATTAAAATTAAAAAAAGAAAATGATATCTGCATACTTGCACATAGCTATCAGGCGTCTGAAATTATTGAAATTGCAGACTATACCGGTGATTCATATCAACTAAGCTTAATGGCTGCTAAAACACATGCTAAAACAATAATTATGTGCGGCGTGAGGTTTATGGCAGAAACAGTAAAAATTCTTTCACCTGAAAAAAAAGTAATCCTTGCAAATTCATCTGCCGGATGTCCCATGGCAGAACAAATGGATACAGATCTTATTTCTGCCTTAAAAGAAAAATATCCTGACTATACTGTCGTTGCCTATATCAACACTACAGCAGCTCTCAAAACAATATGTGATGTATGTGTAACTTCTTCATCAGCAGTTAAAATAATCAGCAATATAGATAATAAAAACATTCTTTTTATACCTGACTGTAATCTTGGCTCATATGTTTCACAACAGATTCCGGATAAAAATATCAAGCTTCTTCAGGGAGGATGTCCTACACATGCAAAAATCACAGAAACTGATGTTGCAAAGGTAAAAGCTCTTCACCCTGATGCAATGCTGCTCGTTCACCCTGAATGTACTCCTAAGGTAGTCAGCAAGGCTGATTTTGTAGGGTCAACAGCTGCTATTATGAAATTTGCCAAAGAATCAGATCATAATGAATTTATCATAGGTACAGAAATAAGTATTGCAGAACAACTTCAGTACAGTTGCCCTGATAAACATTCCTACCCTTTATCAATAAATCTTATCTGTGCAAATATGAAATGCACAACTCTTATGGATGTTTATAATTGTGTTTGTGGAAAAGGCGGAGAAGAAATATCCCTTGACGATGATACAATTTCAAAAGCCAGAAAATGTATTGACAAAATGATTGAACTTAGTTAATTACAACACTAGAATAATATATTAAAAAAATCATGCTGCTGCTTCATTATTTTTCTTTTAAATGAAGCGGCGGCAGTTTTTTATTATTTATCCAAGTGCAATATCAAGAACCATCATAACTGAAAATCCTATCATTGTAAATATGGCCATACGCTCCTTATTTTCGTTAGTCTGGCTTTCAGGTATCAGTTCCTCAACAACTACATAAATCATAGCACCAGCAGCAAATGCAAGAAGAAACGGAAGAAGCATTCTGATTTTCATTACAAGAATTGCCCCGATAACACCGGATATTGGTTCAACAATTCCACTTAGCTGTCCATAAAAAAAAGCCTTTTTCCTTGATAACCCTTCTCTTCTCAGTGGGACACTAACTGCAGTTCCCTCCGGAAAATTCTGAAGTCCTATTCCGAGAGCAAGCAGACACGCACTTGCCTGAGTTGCACCGTCAAGTCCGTATGCAAGAGAACCAAATGCCACTCCTACGGCAAGACCTTCCGGGATATTGTGAAGTGTAATTGAAATAATCAACATAAGACATCTTTTAAAACCCGACCTGTTCACACCACATGTTCCAGATGAATTTTTCTGTCTTCTGCTTATAAAAACAAAAAAATTATCCCCTGCAAATAGCAGCATACCTCCGCATAAAAAACCGCATAATACAACAAGCCAGGAAACCATACCAAGATTTTCAGCCATTTCAATTGACGGTGAAAGAAGTGACCAGAATGATGCAGCTATCATAACGCCTCCAGCAAATCCTAACATAGCGTCCATAATATTTTTAGTAGTCTTTTTAAAAATAAATACAAGCCCTGCACCTGCTGCTGTAATACTCCAAGTAAATATTGTTGCCAGAAATGCCTGCAATGTATAATTTATATTTATTTCCATATATATGTACCCCTTTCTGTTTTAATAAACATAATATATATTATGCTTACAGAAAAGCTGCGTGATATAAGATTTCACGTGCGAATAGACCAGCAGAAGCTTCTGAGCTATTAAATAACAAATCCAGCTCAATTTTAACGTGACCAGAAATGCTGCAAAATTTATGTTGTGCAGAAGATTACATTCCTTTGCAAAAAAATAAATATGGAACCTGTATCCTTATAAACAGGTTCCATATTGTTTAAGTTATATCTGAAAATTAAATCAAAGAATTTTTAAGCATACACAAATCAGCTATATTTATAATACCGTCACTGTTTAAATCACCATTTTTATATTCTATATCTGTAAATGCCACTGCTCCGTGTAAATACTTTATCATATATATGCAGTCACCCACTGTAATGATTCCATCACCATCAATATCACCAATTATATTATTACTTTCACGGAGTTTATTACTTATAAGAGTGAGAAGTGAATACTCACCCTTTGCATCCTGTGATATTTCCCATATCATAATGCCTCCATAGTTTTGAGCTATATCACACTTTGCAGATATTGTAGCTGCTCCGTTATATACAATTCCATTGAATACATCCTTTTGATAATATGAACTATCCTGAGCAATTATTTTTGAAAATGGAATATAGGATGACCAGTTAAGTGTTCCGTCCTCATTATATCCCCTTCCGTAAAAAGGAACTCCAAGAACAAGTTTTTCTTTAGGTATTCCTCTCTGGTTATTAAAATAATCAAGACAGTATAATGCATAGTCATATGATGAATGTGATGCCGGATCAACATCATTATCATATGCCATAATATTCAGAAAGTCAAAACATTCAAATACTTTTTCTGAAGAATGCATTGATACCCAGTATGCAGTTGCATTAGTAAGGAGCAAATCATTTTCATCACAAAGTTTTCTTAAAGAAATACACCATTCTTCATAGTAATTCCAAAATTCAGAATTGATTTCTCCCTCAATATCAAGGTCTATTCCGTCAAGATTATATTTTTTGCAGAAGTCCAGTATTTTTTTATTAAATTCGTTTATTTTTTCTGTACTGGATATAAGTTCTGTATAATTCTGTGAACCTCCTGCTCCACCGAGTGAAGCAAGGACAGATACATTATTTGTATGTGCCTTCTGAACAATATCATTAAAATCTTTATCCGGTATGTAACATGATAATTGTCCGGTTGTATCTGGATTACAGAAAGCAATATTAAGATGTGTAAGTTCGTTAAAGTTCATCGTCGTATAAAATGAGTATGACCAGTCAGGCAAATATCCGACTATCTTTTTTTTACTTTCAGACTGCTTAATGTCTGTATTTGCGTCAAAACTAAAAGGAGTAAAGCAATTTAAAGTCAATATTATGCAGATTACAGCAATAAAAAATTTTATCTTTTTTTTCAAAAAATCACCTTTTCTTTATTTGTTATTTATAAATAATAAATCCCACAAAACACTTTCATATGCCTTTGCGGGATTTATAATTATTAAATTTGTGTCGTTTCTGCAAATTTGTAAACAAGATCATAATAAGTGTAATCTGTATTCATTTGCTTGTTGTAATATACCGTTCCATATCTTAAACTGCTTCTTACAAGAGAAATACTTTTTAATGAAGCAATCTTCATAAAATTTTCAGAATAGATCTGCTTTAAAAAGTTATTAAGTGCAAGCGTGTGCATCTTTTCATCAAGTAAAGAAACATCCGGCAAAAGGTCTTTATGTAAAAGAACATATGTAAAAACACTTTTGAATACGTAATAACTTCCTGCCAGAGGCAGCATTCCAAAACTGTCAAGGTAACTCTGTACCTTTTTTAATGCTTTAATTTCATCCGGATCCAGACAATATGCATAAACTCTGTACTCTGTCTGAAGCAAATATAAAAAGTCACCAGCAATAATACGCATTACATTTTTAAACATTGAATTTGTCTGTGAAAGATGCGAATATACGTTATCAGGAATTTTTATACTTTGTAATCTTTTACAGAAATTTTCGAGAAACCTTTTTTCAAACTTTACATGTAGTCCGTCTTTATGAGCATAACGAACAAGCAATTCAGTTACATCTGAGGTCTGATCTTTGTTCCCCGTTATATGATCAACTATCTGGAGAATAATGTATGAAGCCAGATCATAACCCGAATCATTTATTATATCAGGATCAAACTTTTTAAAATAATCCTTTAACGCATCTTCTATTTGCATTTTCTCTACTTCCTGTTCATTTTAGTAATTTTTTAAATGAATTTGAAATTATAACTATCAATCGCTAACAGCCTGAATTAATTAAATTATATCATCAATATTTTGTTTTGTCAACAGATCCGCTCAATTTGTTCTAAAAAAAAGCATTTATCGCCATAAAATAAAAATTATAAATTCTGTAAATAATGTTTCTGATCCAAGTAAGAGCGTATTTGTTTTTTATTATAACTCTCATTTATTACAAAAAAACACGTTGCCATATGATTTTTAAAATCACTATAACAACGTGTTTTTTATTTAAAATATACTTTTATCTGTCAATGGAAGGAGCTGAAAAAGGATAAACACTTTCATAATTTCCTAATTGTTCATCATCAATATTATCCCCTTCAGGAATTAAACCTGTACAATCATTTGCACTTGACACCGGCGAATTCTTCAGTAGATCATATTCATCCTGAATACACCCGACGCCTTCATCATCATTCTGACTATTTTTATCTATGCTGTTTTTATCTATGCTGTTATTTCTGGAATTGTTATTATTGTTGTTGTTATTGCTGTTTCTAATATTTTTGTTATTGTTATTGTTAGACTTTGAATTTTTAGACATATTATCACCCCTGTTATAATATGCCCTTAACTCAAATAAATTATACATGGCAGGATTTTATCTGAAAAGTGTATTTCTCTGAACATATGCACCACGTCCATGATTATCTATTCCTACATCTATTCCGCTTCCTCTTTCAGACGGCTGAATGACTACTTTATATCCAGGAACCTGGTATTCAAGCATATATGATTCGCCCGAGCTCTGCCCAAGAAAGTTTTTCCATGAAATATCTGTTTTGAATGACGGGTCCGGGCCTGTAAAAGCAACCATTGCATCAGGGTCCACACAGCACGGTGTATCCATAATAATCGGGTTTCCGTCTGTCATAAATGCTACCTGTGCTCCTGCTCCTTTTCCTGTAAGCTTTGTTGTAAACAGACCTTTCTGTGAAATTACACCAATACCTATCGGTTTAAGTCCATACTCAACTGAATCTGTAAATGCAAGAAGGTCCTCACTTTCAACCATAAACGACTCTCCTACTTCAAGTTCTACAACAGTAACATGCTTAGCCTGACATGCATAATATGATTCTGTTACACCGTTTGAGATTACCTTCATAAGAGGAATATTTTCACCGGTAACTCTTCTTGCAAGCTGTCCGAATAACGCCTGCATGGTTGAACCTGATGGTCCAAGCATTACTTTATCAAATTTGCAGTCTCCATAAAATCCTATCATAGCACCTGTTTTTGTAAATAGTTCACCCATGCCATCACATTCTGCGCACAAGGTAAGTTCGTTAACTGATTTCAAATGTATCATTATATGTATCCTCACTTTATATTTTTATTTTACTTCTATTCCATATCTGTTGCAAAGTCCCTCAAGGTCATCACCTGTTCCCATTCCTACAGGATTAAAACGCCACTCTCCGTTACGAAGATACAGCTCTCCAACTACCATTGATACAACTTCTTTATAATAATCGGTAAGCTGATACCTGACAATTTCTTTACCTGTCTTTACATCTGATATACGGATGTGAGCATTTTTTATACCACTGAAATTATATCCGTGCAGCTTTGCTTCATTAATTGTAACAACAAATGCTATTTTAGAAATTTCCTTATCAATTAAAGATAAGTTTACATCTATCTGTTCACAGTCGGCACCGAAATTTGCACCATTACTGCTGTCACCTCTATGAATGACTGCATTATCAGGACTTTTAAGCTGGCCATAAAATACTATCCATGAATCATCAGGAACTACTTCTCTTTCATTTAATATGAACGCTTCAATATCTATATCATAGTCAACAGCTGAAGAAAAATCCCATCCTATACCTACTCTCAGATTTGTCGATGAAGGATTATTTTTTGTCAGGCTATATTTTTCACCTTTTTTAAGAATTATTTCTGCCGGAGGCAGCTGCGGTCTTTGTGGTCTGCGTGGAATATCCTGAGCTACCGGCTGTGGTGCACGGGTCTGTGTCGGCTGTGACGCACGAGCCTGTGTCGGCTGTGGCGCACGGGTCTGTGTTGGCTGTGGCGCACGGGTCTGTGTTGGCTGTGGATTTGTAGAACGTGATGATGAAATTTTTCTGGAAGCTTTTCTTGAAACAGATTCTGTAGTTAGCGCATTTATTTGTTGTGCAGCTGATATCCTGAAATCATCACGTGACATTCTGTCAATACGTGTTGCATCTGTACTGTTCATAGTGATATTTATCAACTATATCATCTTCTTCCTTTTTTATTGTGCATACTCCTATAACATTTTTAATAAATATATAATTTTATTTGTATTGTTTTCAAATACAGTTTACATTATTACACTGACTCTATATATCAATCAGCAATTTAATTCTGTTTTTAATATTGATATCAGATCCGCTTGAATCATAGTCTACACTCATAATCTGAACATCAGAAAATTTTCTTTGTATTGATGAGTATATTCCCTTTCCGCATACATGGTTCGGCATACACCCGAATGGCTGTATGCATAATATCTTCTTATAACCGTTAAGAACATAATTACATATTTCTGCACCTATAAGCCATCCGTCACCCACTGTACATGTATAACTTATCTTATCTCTGACATTGAACTTGAATTTATCAAATTCGTCGTCACATCTGAAGTCATAACTACGAAGAGCCTCTGACATAGCTTTCTGAAGTCTGCACAAATATCTGAGTATTATTTTACCTCCAACACTGATTATAATATTTCCTTCAGATAAATGCGAATCAATGTAATATGAAATATACCACGAAAAACCGTTTATCGTAAACTCGCATTTCTGACTGTGCAGAAATTCCTCAACATTCAGATTTCCGATTCCACAGTATTTTACATACAATTCACCCACAACACCAATCTTTATCAGATCCTTTTTATTGGTTTTTATGTTTTTAAAATCACTGATTATATCAATATAAGTTTTCTTTATCTGATGTGAAGAAAGTTTTTTGCCGGCATCAATCTGTTTACTTAATATTTCTGTCCACTTCTGACAGTATTCTTTTGTCTGACCACTTACTATCTCATAGGGCATGATCTGATTTTTCAGAATCATAAGAAGATCGCTCAGCATAACTGCAGCTACAGCCTGTCTTATCATTAAAAGAGTGATTGAAAAATTATTGTTTTTTTCAAGTCCTTTAACATTAAGGGATATAATCGGTACATTCTGAAAACCTGCTGATTTAAGAGCTTTGCGGATCATATGTATATAATTAGATCCACGGCAGGCATCACCAGCCTGAGGAATAAGAAGATATGTATTTTCAAGATCATATTTTCCGCTCTGCAACGCCACTATCATCTGACCTGTTATAAGAACAAGAGGATAGCACATATCATTATGAATATATTTTAATCCTGTTTCTTTTATGTTATCCTCGTATCCCAGATCAAGGATTACAATATTATTTTTTTTATTGCCAAATGCATGCTCAAGCAGCGGAAAGGCCGCATCAAGCATGGCAGGTATCAGAATTGTACGTTTCTGCTTCATTCAATTGTCCTCATTCAATATATGATTTTAAGATTTACGTCAATAACAAAGCTTACTTGTGTATTCTATTCATTGCAGCCGTCTCCTCTGCCTTTATCATAAAATAATATATAGGAGCGACTTTCTTAAAATCATCTGCAACTTTTTCGGCAAGGTCATCACTTAAAAATTTTTCAAATGACATATTTCTGCAACAGAAATATACACTTTTTCTGTTAAGCCAATTACACAGCTGTTCTGTTTTTTCAGGATATCTGTTTTTTTTATACATTTCACCACTAATTTCAAAAACATCCTGTTTCTCATATGCATCCAGAGCAGATACAAATGCATTGTCATTTTCAATAATCATATTACGATATACTTCCATGGTCCTGACATCTGTATGATAACATCCGAAACCGTATTCAATACCATCAGGCGAAAATTCAAAATAAAATGACGGCAGTTCTATATCACATTTAGGACGTCCCATTATGCACCATACGTTTTGTCTGAAAACAGATTTATCCTTTGAAAATCTGGTATCACGATAAATACGTGAAATTTTTTTAGGATTACATATTATTTGGGGATCTATTTGTTCCATTGCAGGCTGAATTTTATTTATAAAATCTGCACAAGGCACTTTAATATAATTTATATAATCATCTTTATGCTCCTGATACCATGATTTGCTGTCACGAAGATGATTTTCAAACAAAAAATCCAGAGATTTTTTTGTAAATGCCATAATCACGCCCCCCATTCTTTTTTGTACAAAAATAAATCTATATTACAATATCATTATCTTAGTACTTTTTCAGTATAATATAACAAAAAAGTTTTGTCAATTGATATAACATTTTTTTTATTTTGTACCTT
>CALMUA010000156.1 GCA_937872775.1 uncultured Ruminococcus sp. | reverse complement strand
GCCCATTCGGCCTTGAACATAAAACGATATCCGTATATTAATACAACGAACATCGTTTTTGCTTTATTTTAATTTATTAATTAGCTGATTATTAAAACTGATATTACAAAAAGAGAGTTTTTTAACATCATTTTATTTCCACTGAGCCCATACATCAGGACAATACCCGACAGTTGCATCCTTGCCATTGCGGACAATCGGCGTTTTATAAAGCTCCGGACATTCCATAAGCTTATCCTGTTTTGCATTATCAAGCAGATATTTTATCATACAATATTCTTTAGATTTCTGATCTATAAGTGCATCAATATCTTTTACGGATTTTAATACACTTAAAAATTCACCGTTACTTAGTCCTTTATCTATGATATTAACCGACTGATATCTGATCCCTCTTTCTTTAAAATAACGTTCTGCTTTTTTTGTTTCAAAGCACTTCGGCTTTCCAAATATTTGTATATTCATTTTTATACCTTTCTGACATTTGTTTTATTAAAATAAGTTCAAATAATTTTAGTGCCGCAAAATTCTGATCAGTGTTCAGTCATTTATCAAAATTTGGTCAATAAATAGATGCATTTTATCTAATATTTTAAGATTAAAGGCATGTTGTCTGATTATGCATTACTGTATTTCTTCGGACTGTTTTTTTTCATCAGGTGCAAATCCCTTATCATCAGGTCTGCCTTCTCCCGGGACAAAATTTTCGTCAGGAACAAAATCTCCTCTGTTTCCACCCTGCGGCTTTTCAGGCTTTTCTCCGTTTTGAAATGGCATTCCTCCATGATTTCCTCCGCCCATCGGCCCCTGAAACTGACCTATTGTTGTAACAGACGATGAAGGTTTACAATTTCCAGCTTCTGTTCCTGATAAAAGTGTTCCGCCTTCTGCAAATCCATCATCATTTAATGTACCGCTGTATTTACCATCTTTATAAATATAGTACTTGTTATTCTTTTTTATTTCAGGTGTACTTATAACCATGGCCTCTGAAGTCTTAGATACCTTAAATGCAACTATTACATTATTTTTTTCATCAGTAAGGCTGCAAATAGTACCAGCATCTGCAGATAATGAAGCTATTGCTATGCTGTTTTGTTTTGAATCTGAAGAAGGAAGCTCGAACATTCCTGCACTTCCTGCAGCTACAAGAACTCCGCCATTAACACTTATGCTGTTATTCTGATCACCGTAGTCAAGAGGTCCGTCTCCATTGCTTACAGGTCCGTTTACTATAACTACACCGTCATTTATTTCTATATTTCCGTTGGAATCAAGTCCGTCTCCTGATGCATCAACACAAAGATATCCACCATTGACAGAAAACATTGGTTCCTTGGAATTATCAGAAGCTGAAGCATTTACACCATCATCTGATGATACTATATAAACGACTCCGTCATTTATTCTTATAGCTGAACCTTCTAATCCCTCATAACTTTTTTTAATGCAGACTTCTCCTCCGTTTATCTCCATATCTTCTGTTGCATGAATACCGTCATCTCCTGACAGAATATTCAGTTTCCCTGAATTAATCATTACAGTATTATCTGAATGGATTGAATCATCAGCACTGTTTATTTTAATTGTTCCATTGTCAATGAGTATCTTATTTCCAGACTTTATGCCCCTACATCCTGAAGATGTTTCCTCAGATACTGTATCTGTTTCCCCTGTTAATGTACTTGTTTTATCTGTTACTGTACCTGGTTTATCGTTCTGGTTGAAATTTTTGCCGCCGAATCCTCCTTTTCCTCCTCCCATCATATCATCCGGAATATGATTTCTGCCATTTGTACTTCCGTCTCCTGACGTTATATTAAATGTTCCATCCTTAATATTAACGGCATTATCAGCCTGAATTCCATCTTTAGCAGTCTGAATATCAAAAGTGCCACCTTCTATAACTATATTTCCTTTTTCAGTATCAGTATCATTGGTTGTTTTTATACCATCACCTTCTGATTGAATACTGAATTCTGCATCTCTGACTGCTACAAGATCACGACCGATTATCGCGTCATCAGCTGCTTTAATTTTAAAATCACCTGACACAAATTTAAGCTTATCCTTTGATACTATAGCGTCACAGAATCCAGCTGACACATTAAGAGTTCCTGCTCCGTTAAAAGTCAGATCAGATTTGCTGTAAATTGTACCTTTTGGCATATCATTATCATCATCTGATATTGTTCTTGCAGTATCGCCTATAATATTATCTGTACCGTTTACAAGCGTAATAATTACTTTATCAGCTGAAATAACATTTAAAGGTGCTGTGGTGCTGCAGTTTATTGATAATCCGTTAAATACAAGACGGACTGCCTTCTCATCTGAACTGTTAACTATTACATTGCCTTCATTTATATTTCCACTGAGCAGATACGTTCCAGCTGATGTAATATTAAGTGTTGACCCGGAAGCTGATGCACCTCTGCCCTCTACCTTAAAACCGCTGTCGGAAGCTGACACAATAGTACAATCATCATCCCATTTATATGTCAACTCTTTTTCTGTATAACTGACATCATATTCACTGTTTTTATTTTTCTGTAATTTGTCTGAATCTCCGGAAGAAGTCTGAGAATCCAATAATACTTTTTCAGTTACAGAATTTTCTGTTTGTAATATTTTACTGGTATTGTTTTTTGCGCTGCATGATGTAATCTGTATAGCTATTGCAATCATAATAAATGAAGATAATACTGTATTTACACTACGTCTTGTTCTTCTTTCTATCATATCTGAATTCCTTCCTTCAATAAAAATCATACTCTTCATATCTGATATTTTACTATATCAAATATATTCTTATGAAGTGAAGTAAACGTGCAGTCTTAATGAAAATTTTATGAAAACATAAAAAAGATCACATTGTTTTTGTTACTGATCTATGCTATAATCAATTCAACTATTAAATTAGAATGAGGTGCTTTATGCTGTCAGATCTTAACCTTAATCAGTATAAAATATTCTATACAGTCGCCGCGCTCGGAAACATAAGTCGTGCATCAGAACATCTTTTTATAAGTCAGCCTGCTATAAGCAAATCAATATCCAAACTTGAACAAAGTATGGACACAACATTATTTATCCGTAACCACCGTGGAGTACTTCTTACTGATGAAGGAAAAATTTTATATGAAAACCTTAAAACTGCGTTTGAAGCAATTGAAAGTGCCCAGAACAGAATAAAGAAAATATCACAGCTTGATATAGGACATGTAAAAATTGGTGCAAGCGCCACATTATGCAGATATATTCTCGTTCCATATCTTCAGACATTTGTAAAAACTTATCCGCATATAAAAATAACAATTGAATGTCAGTCATCAGTCCAGGCTCTTCATGCTCTTGAGAACAATAAAATTGATGTAGCACTTACAGTAAAGCCATCATCAGCAAAACCGTTTGATTTTTTTTCACTTGGTGAAATTGAAGATATATTTGTCGCTTCACAATCGTATCTGGACAATCTGAAACTTCGTGAAAACAGCTCAGATACTCTCACTGAAGCATCGCAGACAGAGATATTTGCGAAATCAAATCTTATGATCCTTGATGAACAAAATCTTACCCGAAAATATATTGATTCATATCTGCATGAAAATAATATTGAAGCTACACATGCTATAGAAATAAACAATATGGATCTTCTTGTTGAATTTGCTAAAATTGGTCTTGGAATAGCATGTGTTATAAAAGAATTTGTAAATCAGGATATTGTCAGCGGTGACATTATACAAATCCCATTGCATAAACCAATACGAAAAAGAGAAATCGGATTTGTGTATATGAAAAACAATACTCTTACATCATCAGTCAGAAAGTTTATCAATCATTATAAATGTAAATAAAATATACATTATGGGCATTAATTGAACATAAAGATTGCTGTATGAGCATAATTTGTATATATAGTAGAAAAATGTTATTAGATATTTGTTACATTTTTTCATTACATATGTAATTGACAATAATACACACTTATGTTATCATTAATTATATTGTTGAAAAAATAATAATATAATGAATGGATGTGACGTCTTATGGTTAAAATTGCTGTATGTGAGGATAATCCTATAACTAGAAGGCTTATCGTTGAAATGATTAATAATATAAAATCACTTACAGTTTTTACTATTTCGCAATTTTCATCCAAAGCCGATTTTAATGATGATGAGCCTCTCAACTCAGACATAATTCTTATGAGTGGTGACTTTAATTCCAGATATGGAACAAATGGTTTTGAAATAACTAAATCACTTCGTAAAAAGGGGTGTAATGCAAATATAATTTTTATTACTTCATTTTCAGACAATGTATATCAGTCATTTGAATTAAAGCCTTTCAGATGTATTCTGAAACCTGCAAGTTTTGAAGAACTTGAAGAATCTATAACATCATCTATTAACTATCTTGCTTCATCATCATCTATACAGATTAAAATTAATCATTCAAATGTTACACTTAATCTTAACGATATTATTTATCTTGAATCTGATAAACGATATATTAACATACGTACAGTAAATAATACTTATGTAGCTATAGAAAAGCTAGGTACTTTTGAAGAAATGCTGTCAAATCGTTTCTTTTTCCGCACACACCGGACATACATAGTGAACTTTAAACACATATCCAATATAAATAATCCTTTAATTGAAATGAAAAACGGTGAATGTGTTATTCTAAGCCGGCAAAAAAAAGCAGCATTTGACGACGCATATACAAATTTTCTTAAACAGAATTTTATATGATTTATTATGATAAAAAAACACTTAGATGTTTGGTGCTTAAAAAAAGCTCTGTCAGACTTAAACAAAAAAATAAACGGAGAATATGATTTGAAATTACAAATTATATTCTCCGTTTATTAATATTTCCACATATCAGGTAGATTACGGCTATGTGGTAAGCTTAAAGAAATATCTCATACAAACATAATTTTTGACTCTTCCCCATTTAACATCAAAACTAACATAGTAATCTTTTGCGTCTTCAAAAACAATATTAAGTGTATCAGTTTCATATAACATTTTAAAATCCGAATCATAAATTTTATATGTAATATCACTTTTTTCTTTATCAATAAATAAACCTTTATATTGTACCTTAACGCCGCTGTCTGTATCATCTGTGTTATCCGGTTTTTTAGCTGATATAAGAGAATCTGCCTCATCACTTAGAACAGGCTCATCATATTCTTCTATATCATCCTTATACCTTTTTGAAACTTTTACCCCTGTAAGCTCGTAAACATCCTCATCGCATATCAGGTTTACATCTCCCACATTTTTCATATCATTATCAGACGTTAATAATAGAAACACACCACACAAAAAAATTGCTGCAAAAATTAATGTAAGTATTTTCTTTCTCATATACTTCCTCCAAAGCTGATTTTTCACATAAGGAAACTGCCTTGATTTTAAAGCGTAACAAAACAGTTAATACCACCTGTTGCATATTAATTATATTGTACTATAAATATATATTTTTTTCAATAGCTGTTCTTACATATTAGAATATATAATAAATTTATATTCATCAACCCATTAAACGGCAGAATAATTAAAAGAAAATTATTTTTGTAACGCTTACATAACATATACTGTATGTTTAATAAAATAACTCCCGATCAATCTGAATTACTTCTTTTAAATCTTTCAAGTAAAAATTCAATTATTTCTTTCATTGATTCACAGTGAATCAGAGCTTTCTTCATTCCTCTTATATATCCTATTTTATCTCCTTCAGCAAGTAAAGTATGTGCATGTGACATAAAATATCCGAACTGATAAAGCGGAGGAAGTATATCTATATCATCATCATTTAAAACCTCGGGATTATATATATTCAATACATAATCACCCAGGAGGGAAACAAACCGCACATACAAATCATATCTATCATCATCATTAAGACTGAAGCTTCTGTATGATGCTTTCTCACATGCAGATGTAATCCAGTAAAATCTTTTTATACTTGTCATAAAGCTTTCAGGTATACCATATTCAAAAACATATCCGGCAAAATCATCATTTGCATTTGCAATTGTCTCAAGCTGTGAACGGAAGATTTTCGGATTCATATTATCAACTGCAGCAGATATATCAACTTTATACTTTACGGCAAGATAAACAGCCTCAGCATATCCGTCAGACCAGTTGTCCACGTTGTTTACAAATTCAAGAAGTTTATCGTTAAAACCGTCTGTACCTTGTTCAATTACAAGATTCATAAGTTCAATATATTTTCCTGAAACTCCACTGTTTATTACATCTATAGCATATCTGTGGCGTTCATCTGTCGTTACAAGTGAATAATATACACTTTCAAGCATAAACAACGCAAGAGAAAGTTTGTCTTTATCATTGAGAACCTCAATTTTTGAATAATATATCGCCATCATTTTATAGTTTTTCTGACTTTTGCATATTTCTCTGAGTGTTCCAAGAAGTGTTCTGAACTCTTCTCCCTTAAGCCCCTTAACATCCAATTTTTCCAGCATACTGTATGCTTCTTCATATCTGCGTAGTTTCTGCAGACATAATACAGCAGAGTATATAGATTTATCATAATCATAATCAGTAAGTCCATATACAGGGTGAGCAGATATATCAGTTATATCAAGTTTATCATCTTTATAATCACGATATAATTTCATATAATTTATATATTCTTTATATGCTTCTTCATATCTTGCAAGAGCTGACAATATATTAGCCTTATGCAATATAACAGCTATTGTTGCAACATATCTGCTGCAGTCTCCTGCATCTTTATAATAGTCACTGCACAGTTCAAGAGAATACTCAGGACTAATTTTTTTATAATAATTAATCGCCTGCATATATACAACATTTCCATAGAGATGCCTTCTGTTTTTTTTCAGAAGTTCCAATGCTTCTTCAATATATTTTTCTTCCTCTAACGATTCAAAAGCACAGCCATCAAGAAGATGACTAAGAATCCTTATATCATCAGGATTCTTTTTGTATTCTTCTCTCATTAATGCAAGATTTCTTTCTTTTTTGTTTCTGTTCTGTAAGTCTGAATAAAAACAGTATCCTGTATGATGAAGTATCGTTGAGAAATATCCCAGAGGATAACGTAGACCTATTCCCTCATGAATAGAACCTATAAATCTTACATGATCCTCATCAAGTCGGTGAAATCTTGCCAGACATCCATCTGCATAATCAGTTTTTTCAGGATTACAATAACTTCTTACCATTATTTCAAGTGTTTTATACTTCTGACAAAGTTCAGGTATACTGAAAAAATGCACCATTTCTCCGATATCGTCATCAAGATATTCATCCGCATCTAAAAACATAAACCACTGTCCGCGTGCCTTCTCAAGAGTAGAATTTCTTGCTGCAGCAAAATCATTTATCCATTCAAAATGAAAAACATTATCAGTATACCTCTTTGCAATTTCAACTGTAGAATCAGTAGAACCTGTATCTGCAATAATAAGTTCACAGCTTATAGCTGCCATAAGGGGTTTTAATGATTCGAGACATCTTCCAAGTACCTTTTCCTCATTTTTTACTATCATGCCTATTGATAGAATAATTTTTTCATCATTTTGTTTGTTAACTGTATTTATCTTCACTTTCATTTTTTCTCACATCTTCTCTTCCTGATTTATTTAAAAACTTATAGGGCTATAGCAAACAACTATAGCCCTATAATCCCCAAACCCTATATTAATTTTATACAGCCACGATTTTACCCCACGAAACCATATATTTTTTTAAAAAGTCTACTGAAGAAGTGACAGCACGTTCTGTGGCTGAGAGTTTGCCTGAGCCAACATAGCCTGTGCAGCCTGTGAAACAACGTTCTTACTTGTGTAAGCCATCATCTCACTTGCCATATCAGTATCACGGATACGGCTATTTGCAGCTGTAATATTTTCAGAAGCTGTAGTAAGGTTATTAACTGTATGATCTAATCTGTTCTGCTGAGCACCAAGTTTGCCTCTTTCATCAGATACGTAGTTACTTACAAGACGTATAGCATCTGCTGCTGCTGATGCGCTGTCCTTATCGCTGATATCAATTGAAATACCACTCTGATACATTGAAGCACTGGATGCGCCATGTACGTTTGTACTGCTACCGAAATAGTTCGCCCTTGTTGCACCTGAAACATTACCGTCAAGGTCAGTAGCATCATTTGTCTTATTAACAAATCCTGATACAGCTGCAAACAATTTATCTGTATGGAAATCATTGATTGTTACCTGAAGCTTATCAGCTGTTGTTGAAGTTTCACCTATCTGAAGTCTTACACCGCTCATAGCGTTGCATGAATATGCGTATGTATTTCCTGCTGAAGTACTACTTAATGTAATTGCATTTGTAGAACCGATAGATCCATCCATAAGCTTCTGGTTGTTGAAGTTAGCTGTAGTAGCTATTCTGTCTATCTCTGAACAAAGTTCATCCATTTCATCTTGAAGTGAATTACGGTCTTCGTCTGTAAGAACACCGTTGGCAGACTTTTCAGAAAGTTCAACCATTCTGTTAAGAATTTCATGAGTCTCACTCATATAACCTTCAGCTGTCTGAATAAGGTTTGCACCGTCTTCGCAGTTAGCTGATGCTGTATCCAATGCTTTTATCTGAGCTTTCATTTTTTCGGATATTGCAAGACCTGAAGCATCGTCTGCAGCCTTGTTGATATTAAAACCTGAAGCTAATTTCTGCATTGAGTTCGCTTGTGATTTACTTGATTTTCCTAATGAATTATTGGCGTTAAGAGACGCCATATTAGTTCTAACTACCATTCCCATAATAAATACCTCCATGTAATATATTTTTTATAAAGAAACATCCTTGTTTCTTTTTCGACTGTTTAGAATATAACATCTTACAGTTACTCAATGGGCCCTTATCTTTCACCTTCAGAAGTTAATCTTTGTTTTTTGCTTACAATATATATATCGTCTGTTTAATCAAAAGTTAAACAGCAAATTATAAATAATATTCTGGTATTTTTTTATGCATATTAAACAAAACAGTAAACACAATTATGCCAATAAGAGACATTTAGACAGAAATCTGTTTGTTTTTATTCTTCAACGTCTTCAGAGCAAAAAACTTATATATTCATGCCTGATTTATTGTTTAGTTGCACACATTTGAAAAACAGCATCCGTTCCGATGCTGTTTTTCAGTTATTTGGTGTAATAATATTTTCTAAACCTGCATAAGGTCTACCTTTATTTCATTATTTATAAATGTAACTCGGCAGTTTTTGCTTTCTTTCTTTATAGCTACAGTCTGGCCTCCTATTGTGACGCTTACTACTGGATATATACAATCACAATAAAGCTTTGCATTAGAAAGTCCTCTTATCAGATCAACAGACGTTTTTGAAAGGCGTTTCTCCATCTGACTTTTCTGGATAATTCTCATCTGGAACTGAAGTTTAAGCTGATTAAGCAGTTTCTTACGTTCAGGTGAAACAGAAGCATTTTTCCCCTCTATATAATTAATATTCTGCTGCATCTTTGATATATTCTCTTTTACTATCTCAATATTTCTTATGAGATATTCCTTTTTTTCAATATCACTCGGAGCAGAACCAAGAATTATTTTTGTATCGATACTGCTATTATTTTTTGAACCTATAGCCATTGCCTTTACAGTTTTTCCTGCAGTAATCCTTCCTCCTGTTATGCTTCCATTTTCTGAATTAACCGTAACTGAATCATCCGTTGAAACGTCCGACCAGAGTATACTTCCTACATTTATACTTCCCTTGGCATAAATACAGCAATTCTCCACATGCTTTGCCCCGAAGGTTCCTCCACATCTTATATTTGTCTTTTTACCCCCAAGTACACTATGTTCAATAGATATTTTTCCTCCTACAATAAGTGTACATGGTTCTACTGTACCTTTTACAAGCAGATCACCGCCTACTTTAATCGTAAATCCTTCTCTTATATCACCATTTACAATAAGATCACCCTGAAAATCAATGTTTCCAACTGAACTGTCAACGTCTCCTTCTATTCTAAGCAGTTTCTGAACTCTGAATTTTCCGTTTTCATATTTTACCTCACCGTCAATCTTGGCAACGAGTTTTGTTCTGTTCTCCGTAAGCTCTGTATTCATACCCTGAGGTACATCAAGATATTTTCCATCCTCACTCTTTGATATCTGATTTGTAACCGTATGCCCGTCTGTTCCCTTTGTCGGCGGTATAATATCACATATTGTTTCACCCTTGGCAACGCTTGCTATTGTATTAAGTTCCCTGTAATTTACTTTTCCATGCTGATCTTCCTTGAGCTGAATCTTTCTTTCACGGCTTATAAGTTCATTTACACTTCCGTCTTTGCCGCGGACAGGATCCACACCGGTAGATATCTGTATAATTTTAAAGTAAAGCTTTTCCTTTACGATTTTATGAATCATAAATTTATCAACGCCATATGTAATATCCTTATCATTGAGAAGTTTTTGTATATCATCTTCGCTGATATCATTTTTTTCTTTTACAGGCGGGAAAATAAAGATCCATGCTCTTATTTTATCTTCTGACAATCTGAACTTTATAGCAGCATCTTCAGATACGTCATCAGTACTTTCTTCTTCAGAAGTATCTTCACCATGCTCCTGCTCCTGAAGAACCTTTTCTATATATTCATCTACAGCTGCATCGGGTACTTCAAACGGAATATCATTTTCAAGAGTTATACCTAAAGATTCAAGTTCCTTGACTGCCTCATCAAAGCTCTCAAAGCCTCCGAGTGATTTTAGATTTATTAAATTTTTGTTATTTTCATCAGATATTTCCTCTTTAAGTTGTAAATTATCTATACCTTTGGTTGATTGTATTCCACTGAATATATTTCTTAAATTATACATAAGTGATGCATATTTTTCAATATCTCTTTCAAAATTAAGAATTTCTTTTTCATTATCATCCAGCTTGTCTTCTGCAGATTCCGAATTTAATTGATTGTTTTCGTCTTTCTGATACATATTGTCTGCAGAATATGCCATTTTACTATTATGGAGCCATATCTCATGTGCTGCTTCAATATGTTCACTCATATATTCAAGCGGTTCAAAATAAATATCATCCTGAGTCTTACTCCATTGTGACCAGAGTCTATATACATATGTATCTTTTCCCATAATAAGCAAAGGTGATAACTCCTTTTCACAGAGTCTTCTCGGATCATCATTTGCACTTGAATGAATTATTTCTTTGACATCCTGTTCACTTTCAACTGTCATATCTTTTTCTTTTAAATCTGCAATAAATGCATCTATTTCTTCATCAGAAAAACCCTTCTTGTGATTTTTATTTTCTGATTTCCAAAGACCAAACCCCATTAAATCCCCCCCTTACTCTATAAAATTTTTTATTTTGAATTGTTTCCGCTAAGAAATTCACGTTGCTTCTGAAATAAGAACGAACACAGCGTATCAGTGTCATCATTATCTCCTGTGCTGTGAATTATCTCACAGCCATAATTAATATATCCTTCATTGTCTTCTTCATTTATTATTCGTACTATTCTGCACCAAATACTTGTATCTTTTTTTCTGCTTAGTTTTGCTTCAACCATAATCAGCATACCGGTTTGAAAGCTATATTTACTTATAAATCTAAGACCACTCAGACTCATGTCTTTAATTATAATATCTGTTTCATCAGTTTTACCGCCGTTTGCATTTTCCGTAAATACAGCCTTTGAATTCAAACTCATATCTACACGGAAAAAGTTTCTTCTCTCACAATCAACAATACTGACGATGCTTACTATACTTAGTTCTGCTCTTGACGATGTGTATACATTTCCAACAAGTACTCTGAAACCAAGTTTTGTATTAAACACATTGATTTTTAAAAGAGTTCCATAATCGACAATCTGCATATCCTTATCTTTATTTGCTATTTTTATATACTTTGCAGATATTTCCTTGATTCTTCCTGTAGAAATTAATGCGTTTTCCATTGTCTTGATCTCGCATAAAGATCCTGTGTATTCATCTGGAATTGGTAAAATGGACATATAAAATCCTCCCCCATTCGTATATTTGTCACTACTCAGCCATTTATTCGGTCTTTTCAGGCGTAGGCAATTTAAAATCACGTTTTAAGCCAGGTCTGACCTTAATATATAATTTTTCCGGTTTTTACATAATCCGATAAACAAGGTGTTTTTATTTATTAAGATCGCTGGCAGCTTTCATCAGTCTTATATAAATAGCAGCCACTATCTCATATAAATCAGGTGGGATAGTACTCCCCACATCAAGCATACATAACAATGATGCTGCACTGTCATCACGGAAAACCGGTATGCCGTTCTGCTCAGCTATTTCAATTATCTTATTTGCTATTTCACCATAGCCAGAAGCAATTATTACAGGTGCAAGATCACTATCAGAATTGTATTTTAATGCTACTGCCTTGTTATCTTTCTTATATTTTGACATTAATACCAGTCCTTTTAGATGACAGTCCTCTAAATACATTAATAAGCGAACTTGGATGTTCACTTTTACTCACTGCTACATCTGTAATTTTATAATCTGAAAAATCAGCACAATGTTTTAAGTCAGACACTGTTTCTTTTATATATTCTGTAAACTCCTCCAGACAACGAAGTGAAAGACTGATATGAAGATCTTTTACACACAGCTCAGCTTCTATTTTACCTATATTGTCAATATCAAATACAATAAGCATATGTATAGCTTTTGAAGCTATACCTGTGTCAGGATCAGCGTCCTCTTCATCCGGATCAATCCACATTTCTGCAAATGCTGCAATATCTCCATATTCAACAGGAATAATGTAATGCAGCAATGGAGTAAAATTGCTTGGTGATGACAGCATACTGTGAATAATGTTTTCTACGCTGTCAGACTGAAATGCCTTTATTTCATCATTTTCACTCTGCATCTTAAGAATTTCAGTTATTATATTCATTACACTTGATTCAGACAGTGAAGATGATAAATCATGATTTTCGTATACCGAAAGATGATTATAGAGTAACTGTAAAAAAAGTGATTTGTCATCTTCATTCATCATTGTCATAAGTTTATTGGCCGAATCTGTTACCAGATCAGGATTATTATTATACCTTGAAAGATTATATCTTGTCATAGATATTATTCTTGATAGCTTTTCTGAAAACAGTATACTTTTCTCGATATTTTCAAGAAGAGATAATGCTTCATCTTTTATTTGTTTATAGTCAATTTCAGAGTTGTGAAATCTGAGTTTTTCTGCAAATTCAGCAAGTCTGGCAGAAAGTTCACCAAATGGTTTCATTTCTTCAGAAAGGTAACTGAAACTTCCTGAAAGTGCAAAAAGGATATCACCCTTGCTTTTTTCAGAATTTACAGCCTTAAGTACTGATATTACAGCATTTTTCATATCTTCACTGCTGCTTTTGCCAAGTATATCACGAAGGAAATCAAACAGCTCTCCCTTGAATGCAGTAGATGCATTCTCCTGATTGATCATTTCATCAGCAATGTCCTCCGGCAGAATATTAAGTTGTCCGAAAAGCTGTTGTATTTCCTCTGTAAATGCCTTGCTTTGCAGAGGTAAAAGTGCCACTATATCCATCATCATGTAAATATTACGTATAAAGCCTATTGTTACATCAGGATTTTTCAGAAGGTTCATAAATGTTGCCGGGCCCTTCTGATTTTCTATGATCCCATTATTCTGTTTAAGTAATTCAGAATCCGCCAGGGTTTGTTTTACCTTAGAGGTATTCTGAAAATCAACCTTTTCAGCTTCAGGTGATTTTTGCTCTTTTACCGGCTGTACAACGTTTCTGTTTGTTATAGGCGTTGTAAATTTCTCTACATTAGCCATACCCATCTCCTTATTTCTTATCTATCATTTCTGTAGCTTTATTATCATCCTCTCAAAGAATTAATCAGTTGTTCTATTTCATCTGCAGTTGTAACTACTTTGGCTGAAAACTGATATGCCCTTTGTGCAATGATAAGATTAGTCATTTCCTGAGAAAGTTCAACATTTGAACGTTCGAGTGAACCCTGATGGATGGTGTAATCTGTTGCCAGACGAGGGACCCCTGAATTTTCACTCTGCAAAAAGCTTCCTCCGTCTGTTCTTGTAAGCCCTGATGGATTATCAAATGAAAAAACACCCAGCTGGATCTTGACATTTTCAGTATTAATGTTTCTTGTATCAGGATCATATCCAATCTGAATCTTCTGATTAGCAGAATTAAGGACATATTTACCGTCAGAATTAACCAGATACGCTGCATCTTCTTCTACACTTACATCAAAACATCCATTACGTGTATACTCTATTGACTGATCATCATTCATCAGTCCAAAAAGCCCGTCTCCTGCAATAGCAAAATCAAGAGCATAGTCAGTAGATGCAAACGCTCCCTGCGTAAATATCAGAGCATCATTCTGTACCTTTACACCGTGACCTGCTTTTATTTTTTCATCATCACCAAGCTCACGATTTTTATTTGCATCCATATTGGTATAAACAAGATCCCGGAATTCAGGTATTGTCGTTTTATAACCAGTAGTTGATGAATTTGTAATGTTATGGCCTACAATATTAATATTTGTCTGATATGCTTTCAGGCCTGAAGCACCCGTATAAAAAGCTGTGTTCATATAATTAATCCCCTTTAATTTTTTCAAGAAATACTTGAAAGCATTGCTGTTTTTCCATTCATAGTGTCAACCGTTTTAAGTGCTGAAGCACATGCCTGAAGTGCTCTCTGAGCTTCAATAAGCTTTGTATATTCATCATTCATATCTACATTTGACTGCTCAAGCTGATGCTGATAAACTGTTGTTGTATTAACTTCTTCAGTCTGTCCGGCAGTATAAAAACCATTGTTAAGTCTTGTTACCTGTGCATCATCTGTCGGTGCTGTTATAAGAAGCCTGTCAATATATCTTCCGTCAGAATCATATACCAGACCATGAGGTGTAATTGAAAAATCCGAACCCTTTACAAGAAGATCACCGTTTCTTCCCTGTACTCTTCCTATTCCTTCAGATATAAGATAACCTTCATTATCTACATTAAAATTTCCGTTGCGTGTAAGGTATGTATTCAGATTTCCGGATATATTAAAATAACCATTGCCCACAAGAGCAAGATCATAAGGATTTCCGGTTTCCTTAAGATAACTTTCGTCACTGATTGTATCTACAACATCAGTTATTACTGCCGGATCTCCCTGTCCTATATTCGTATAAACCCCGTTTTCAAGCCTGTTAAGATAATTTTGCTCAAATGTAGTCGATACAAGCCTTTGTGCTTTATATCCTGCAGTCTGATTGTTTGATATGTTGTTTCCAATAACATTTACTGCTCTTTGTTGATTAAGTATTCCTGAACCTGCTGTATAAAACCCTGATAACATTATAACCCCTCCTGAAATTTAATTATCCAGATAATCCGACATTTTATTTTTTATTTTGGTAACAGCCTTTGTACTTATCTGAGATACTCTTTGGATACTTACGTCAAGAACCTGTGCAATTTCACTAAGATTAAGATTTTCAAAATAATAAAGTGTTATTACAAGCTTCTCTCTTTCACTCAGTTGACTTATTACATCTTTAAGCTGCTGTCTGAGTTCTTTTCTTATAAAGCATTTTTCCGGAGTAAGACCATCTGTTGATGCAGTCTCCAGAACCGACCCCATCTGATTTACATTCTGTATCAGTTCTTCAAATGAGAATGTGACTGAATTTGCCACCTCATTATTATATTGTCTGAGTTTATTTACAGATATGCCAAGCTTGGCTGCGAGCTCCGCATCATCCGGATTCCGCCTGAGCTCTGTACAGAGTTCTGCTCTTGCGTTAGATATTTCTTTTGCTGCTGTTCTTACTCTTCTCGGAATCCAGTCCTGCTTTCGTACAAGATCTATTATCCCGCCCCTTATTCTCATAAATGCATAGGATTCAAATTTGATTCCCTTTGAGCTGTCATACTTATCAATACAATCTATCAGAGTTATCATTCCCTGATTGACCATATCTTCTATCTGAGCATACCCTGATGTAAGGCCTCTCAGCTGCATTGCAGCCGACTTTGATATATAACTGAAATTTAAAACCATCATATTTCTGAGTTTTATATCACCGGTCTGTTTATACTGGTCATGGATTTTAATAAATTCTTCTTCTGTCATTCTGCTTCTACTGTCTGTGGTATTTTCAGATATACTGCTCACATTTATCACCTCTTAACCTCTTCAAGATTATATATTAAAAAAGGACTTCTGATTATTAATAATGCAGAAACAGTTTAAGGCTGGTCGTACGCCCTTATAAATATTTATGTGCTTATTGCTATGTTTCCAAGTGCCTGTATCTGTACCTGAGTATCAATCTCACTGAATGACAGTACAACAATATTCGGATAAAACTGATCTATAAGCTTTTTAAAATAAATTCTTACAATAGGAGAGGTAAGTACTACCGGTGTCTGTACAAGCTCTTTTATCTTATCAATTTGATTCGTTGCAGCAGTAACTATCTTCTGTATACTCTGCTGATCAAGTGCAAGATATGAACCATTATCAAGCTTTTTAACAGCCCCCATAATAAGGTTTTCCACACTTGGATCAAGACTGATAACCTTCATCTGGTTTGCTTCTGTAAATTTATGTGATATTGTTCTCTTGAGTGACTGTCTTACATACTCTGTAAGCATATCTGTATCTTTAATCTTAACACCATAATCACCAAGTGTTTCAAGAATTGTTTCAAGATCCTTGATAGGAACATCTTCCTGAAGCAACCGGCCCAGTATTTTCTGTAAATCACTTATAGAAATTATAGACGGTACAGTCTCATTAACGATTTCTGCATTGGTTTTCTTAAGATTTTCAAGCATATGATTTATCTCTGCCCTGTTTAATATCTCATATGCATGTGATTTTATTACCTCTGAAAGATGTGTTATTATTACTGATGTAGGATCAATAAGTGTATAGCCAAGAAGCTCTGCTTTTACTTTTTTATCTTCACTGATCCACTTTGCCTTGATTCCGAATGTCGGTTCAATAGTATCAATTCCTTCAATTACATCTTCTGCTTCAGAAGGTGCAAGTCCAAGATAATGATCAATAAGAATATCTCCCTTTGCAACTTCTTCACCCTTTATACATATAGAATACTGGTTAGGATTTATCACGCTGCTGTCTTTTAACTGTACAGGAGGTACAACCATACCCATTTCCATTGCATACTGTTTCCTGAACATTACAACACGGTCAAGAAAGCTTCCGCCGCTTGCTTCATCAACAAGCGGAATAAGACTATATCCGAAATCAATTCTTAACTGTTCAACATTAAGAAGTTCATAAAGATTTTCGATATTTCTGTAATATGCAGCCTCACTGACAATTTCCTCTTTTGGTTTCTCTGCTTCGCTTACCGCTGCTGGTATTTTGCTCTTCCGGCTAAGAATTATTCCCAGACCAATAAGGAGTGATGAAAATAATATAAGCTGTACAGGCGGAAATCCTATAAATATAAGGAATAAAAGTGCTACACCCGAAAGAATAAGAACTTTTGGCTGTGCAAAGAACTGCTTTGTAAAATCTGAATTAAGATCTGATTCTGAAGCCGACCTTGTAACAATCATACCTGTCGAAACTGAAATAAGAAGTGCAGGTATCTGTGACATAAGTCCGTCACCTACTGTTGCAATACAATATGTGTTTATTACATCAGTAAACTCACCTTTATCAACAACAAGTCCTATTACAATACCACCGACAAGGTTTATTACTGTAACGACGATTGACATTATTGAATCGCCCTTAACGAACTTGGATGCACCATCCATTGCTCCGAAAAATGCAGCCTCACGCTGAACCTTTTCTCTGCGTAACTTTGCTTCATCTTCATTTATTATTCCTGAATTAAGATCAGCATCTATAGCCATCTGTTTACCAGGCATTGCATCAAGTGTAAAACGTGCGGATACCTCTGCAACTCTCTCTGAACCTTTTGTAATTACAAGAAACTGAACAAGTACAATTATCAGAAATATTACAAGACCGACAATTACATTTCCTCGTATAACAAACTGGCCAAATACTTTTACAACCTCGCCGGCATATCCGGAATTCATCAGAATTGAACGGGTTGAGGATATATTAAGTCCAAGACGGAACATCGTTGTAATAAGCAGCAATGTCGGAAATATTGAAAATTCAAGTGATTCCTTTATATACATTGATATCATTAATATTACAAGAGATAATCCGAGCTGAAAAATAAAAAAGAAATCCAGTATAACTGTTGGAAGTGGTATGATCAGTAAAAATACTATCAGCACAACAAATGCTGCAACCAAATTGTTTAAACATTTAAATATTTTTTTCAAATTACTTCAAATCCTTCTTCTCTTTGCTGTATATATACGCAAGCACTTCTGCAACGGAATTATAAAATTCCCTTGGTATTTCCTGTCCGATATCAACAGCCGCATACAACGCTCGTGCCAACGGAATATTCTCTACTACTGAAACATTATTTTTTTCTGCTATATCAATTATTTTGAGTGCAATATAATCCTGTCCTTTTGCTAAAACAACCGGTGCACTCTGTTTGTCATTCTCATATTTTAAAGCAACTGCAAAATGTGTCGGGTTTTTTATGACAACATTTGCATCAGGAACATCCTGAAGCATTCTCCTTCGCGAAATCTCCTGCTGCTTTGATTTTATTCTTCCCTTTATCTGAGGATCTCCTTCAGTACTTTTGTACTCCTCCTTGACCTCCTGCTTGGTCATTTTAAGGTTTTTCTCATATTGAAATCTCTGATACATATAATCTGCGATTGCAAGAACAGTAAATGCTATTACTATTTTATTAATTATATCAAAAAGAACACTTCCTGTAAAGGAAACTACGTATTCTATGTCACTGTCAATAAGTTTAGGAAATTCTTTAAGACGGTCTTTGAGACACAAATATATTATATAAATAAGAATAATGATTTTTAATACTGACTTAAGAACCTCTATAAATCCCTTTAAAGAAAAAAGCTTTTTAATTCCTTCCAAAGGATTCATTCTGTTAAACTTAGGACGTAATGACTTAAAATTTACAAGCATCTTTGTCTGTGCCATAGAAATTATTATTGCTGATACTCCGGTAAGAATAAGCAATGGAAAGGAAGCAATTGCATAGCTAAGAAATCCACTTTTAAAAATTTCATTTGCATCTGATGACGACATTTCAGTTTTTAAATGTATCATGTCAAAATAATTTCGTATTACTGAAAGAATCTGCTCTTTTATCATAGGATACATAAACCGGAATGCATAAAATGATACAATCATTGTTATTGCAATTGTTACTTCTTTACTTTGAGGGACATTACCTTCTTTTCTGGCATCATCACGCTTTTTCCCGGTAGGTTTTTCGGTTTTATCTCCTGAAGACTCAGCCAAATTCATTCCCCCTTATATCAAGCAATTTTAGGATACTGCCGAAGTCAATGCATTTTTTAAATTTTCAAGCATTATAATAATGTAATTTTCAATAAATACAGTTATAGGTTTTGCCATTATAAGCAGCATTATTATTGCTGCAAGTATTTTAAACTGCATGTTGATTACAAAAATGTGTATCTGAGGTATAAGCTTCATAAGTATGCCCATTCCTATTTCAAGTACAATTTCTACTGCAATAAACGGAAAAGCAAGTCTTACCGCAAGCGAAAAAGCTGTTGTAAAAATATCAATTCCGAACTCCACAGCAGATGAAATATTAATGTTGGCCGCACCTGCAGGTATAAGTTCATATGAGGATACAACAATCTGTATGAGTGCCAGATGACTGTTGGTAATAAATATATAAACCATAAAAATGAGATTTATCAGATTACCTGAAAATGCAGATTCAATTCCTGTTCCCGGATCCATTACTTTGGCCATTGACAGACCGAATTGCATATCAAGTGCATCTCCGACAAATGACAGCATATAGAAAAATATATTGAGTACATATCCAAGCAGCCAACCTACAGCTATTTCCCTTATAATGCATAATATAAGATCCATGGCATTGTTATCATACCCTTCAGGTATTGGTATAACAGGCGTAAGAAGAATAGTTGCACCCATTATAAGACCTGTTTTAAGCATTGTCGGAATATTATTTCTTGAAAATATCGGGTTAAATATTATTATCGCTGCCAACCGTACAAATACAAGCATATACATATATGAATTTTCAATTACTATGTTAAGCTCTTCCAAGAAATTAACACCTACAATCCTGATATTCTGCTGAATATATCTCCAAAAAACTCTATCATAATATTCATCATCCATGACCCGAGTGCAATCAGCATCAATGCAATTACTATAACCTTAGGGACAAACGTAAGAGTCTGCTCATGTATCTGAGTAGCAGCCTGAAAGATAGCAACTATGAGACCTATTACAATGCTGGCAATGAGAATAGGTGCGGACAATTTAAATGCTATATACATTGAATTAATAAACAGATCCAAAACATCTGATTGATCCACAGAAAACACCTCAATTTAATAAATAGCTAATTAAAGCTGACTATAAGCGACTGTATCAGCAGATTCCAACCATCCGCTATAATAAACAGCATTAATTTAAACGGCATTGAAATCATAGCCGGAGGAAGCATTACCATACCCATTGACATAAGAGTGCTTGAAACTACAAGGTCTATTATCAGAAATGGGATATACAAAAGAAAACCTATAAGGAATGCTCTCTTTAGCTCACTTGTTATAAATGCCGGAGTAATTACAAAAAGGCTTAACTCTGTAAGCTTATCCTGTGAATCATATTCTGACATATCAAGCGTTCCCTGTTTATCTGCCAATGACAGAAACAAATCAAGATCTTCCTCGTATGCTTGCTTAAGCATAAATACCTTTATCGGTTTTGTACCTATTGTTAATGCCTCATCGGCTGTAACATCTCCTGCCTTATACGGATCATACGCATCTGTCTTTATCTGTTGAAAAACCGGAAGCATTATAAAAATTGAAATAAAAATAGAAAGTCCTATAATAACCTGATTCGGCGGTGAATTTGAAGTTCCCATAGCATTTCTCAGAAAAGAAAATGCAACAACGATTCTGGTAAAGCATGTCATCATCATAAGGAATGTAGGTATAATTGCTATAAAAGCCAGGAGGAAAAGAAGATCCAGATTACTTGAGCCATTATCTGCTTCTCCGGAATTAAGATCCACTTTAATAGATGATTCAGCTGAAACAGTCTGTGTCATAAATCCTATTAAAAAGATCATTGTAAATAAGCTCAGAAGGAAACAAATTATTGTTTTCCTTGAAACTCTTTTTTTCTGGAGAACATTATTTCTGGTTTTCATTTTTGTCCCCCTTTGACTTATGCGCATCTATTTTGCTTTGTGCTGCTTTTTTGAGTATCTGTGCAAAATCTGCAGGTCCTGATGGTGACGACTGCTCGGAAACAATAAGCTGTGATTCATCAATATCACATATATACTCCATATGTTCCTTACCTGTGCCTATCAGAATTACCTTTTGTCCTGCTTTGACTATCATAAGCATTCTGTCCTGTCCTAAAGACATACTGTCAAGCACCTTAAGATTCTTATTGCTTGCATTCCCCAATGAATATCTTTTCCCTAACGTCTTTGTGGTTATATAAGCAAGATACAGTATTACAACAAAAATAATCATAGTCGCTATGACTGTAAATATTTTGCTTATCATTGAGCCATCCAAAAAATCGCCTCCAAAATCGGTAAATTATTTTTTTATTGCATTATATTTTTTCTTACTTACAATTTCAGTTATTCTTACTCCAAAGTTATCATCTACAACTATTATGTCACCATGTGCTATTACCTGATTATTTGCTATCACATCAACCGGTGCACCTGCCTGTTTTTCAAGTGTAATTATTGTTCCCTGTGCAAATCTCATTATTTCACTCATTGTCTTTTTTGCTTTGCCGATTTCAACGCGGACATTAAGAGGCACGTCCATCAGAACTTCAACATTTGTATTGCTGCTCTGATCAACAGATGAATTATTAGCATCATCAAAACTCGGGAACTGTGCTTCTTT
Organism: uncultured Ruminococcus sp.; assembly: GCA_937872775.1. Lineage (GTDB taxonomy): Bacteria > Bacillota > Clostridia > Oscillospirales > Ruminococcaceae > HUN007. The sequence goes on along the minus strand of CALMUA010000156.1, from coordinate 14,992 downwards.
GACATTAATCAGCTTTTCTTTTGATTTTCTCAGTTCCTGCTTATACTGTATATATCTTTCAGTACCATATGCAGTTTCATTTTTTTGCGAATCATAGCTGTTATTATTAAACTCAAAACCTGTCTCTGTAAAATTATTTACGGGTTGCGGCACTGTTTTTTTATTATATACATCAGCATTATTCTGATTTTCATAATCCGGTGATATATTTGCTGTGGCAGCAGGTTTTGATGGTATATTGTCTTTACCTTCTGCAGATCTGCTTAATGATGCGAACATGTTTTCTATATCACCCTGTGACATCTGTCTGTTTTCTGCTGTACTTACTACAGGCTCTGGTTTTTCAGGCTCTGGTTCATTGCTTTCTGCGGATCCGTTTAATGATGCGAACATATTTTCTATATCACTCTGTAACATCTGCCGGTTTTGCGAATTTTCTTTATCCGGAGTACCCTGTGATATATTATCATCTTTCTCATCATTATTTTTTTGTTCAGTTACTGGCTCTTCTTCATATCCTTCGCATAATTTTTTCAGATACGAAGCAGCAAGTTCATTATTAAACAGCATATAGACAGTACTGCTTGACATTCCCTGCACACTTAACATATTTGTAAGATATACAAATTGTTCATCAGTATTAAACCCACAGATATCAGCCAGTGATTTATTCGCATCATACATCTTTATATCTGTCTGGACAAATGTAATTTCCTCATTCCAGAGTGATGAAAGTGTCCTCGTAAATACAGATATCAGCTGATTAAACAATTCGGTCAATGCACTGGATCTTATTTCGTCAGCCAGCAAATCTGCTTCTTCTGCATCTGTATTCATAAGAACATTTATTATTTTATTTGCATTATTTATACTTACAAGAAGCAAACATTTTCCATGAACAGCCCCTGATGTACTGATATTTACAGCTATGCAAGGCACTATGTCAGAAACATCAAGCTGATTAAAATAAACACCATTTGCCTTATCAGCTGGTATAGCAACATTCTGCCCTATTATTTTTTTAAGAGAATCGGCTGCTGCTGCGTTGCCTATATCGACCATTTCTTTTATTTTATTTAATTGCATGTCGTCATAATCACGTGTTATTGTCATTAGCAAACCCTCTTCTCAAAATCATTTAACAATATCGGACATGTCCCCTGAAGATGTATCAAATGAAGCTCCAAGAGCATTTAAAAATTCTGAACTTTTACCCAGATCACTTTTTTTATTGATTATTACTATTTCAACACGTCTGTTTAAAGCACGTCCTTCTTCTGTATCATTTGATGCAATCGGATAATCACTTCCCATTCCAAATGGACGAAGCATTGTGGAAGGTAACCCTGATTTACGTTCAAAGTAATTGGATATGGTGCTGGCACGCTCTGATGAAAGTAAACGTGAATCAACAGGAGATGTCGGACTGATAGCCGTATGTCCCTTTATAAGTATTATTGAAATATCATCCTTAACGCCGGCCAGACAATCCCCAAGAAATTGAAGAACAGGATAACTCTGCTCCCTGATCGTAGACTTATCAGGTTCAAATAAGACATTATCTTTAAACTGTATCGATATGTTAGGTGCACTATCGGCCTTTCCATTCGGATCATCATCTCCTGATCCTGTACCTGTTGACTTCTCCAGCAGGATGCTGTTTGTCATATCTTTTTCTTCAATGTATGATTGTATCTTATCATATAACTGGTCAATGGCTGAATTATAAATAGTTCCCTCTTGTGGATCATCAGATTCTAAGGTTCCGAGCGTTGATCCGCTTCCTCCGGTATCATCTGCCTCATCATCAGTCTGGACAAATACGACAGTTTCTACCTTTTCACCTCCTTGTACCTTAAATGCAGATACAAGCTCAATCCATTTATCCTGCTCTACTGTTGACATACTATATAGCATTACGAAAAATGTAAGCAGAAGTGTAACCATATCCCCATATGTATCCATCCAGTTTCCACCACTTTCCTCATCACGCTGTTTTCTTGCCATAACGACACCCCCTTAAAGTAATATCATAAAACAACCTGTTACTTCTTTTTGCTTTTGGATTTTCCTTTTGATTTACCTCCTGATGCATTATCTGTATATGATACAGGCAGTAACCGCATAAGCTTATCTTGAATAAACGTCGGATTATCACCATCCTGTATTGACTGAACACCTTCACTTATTATCATTTTGCATAAATATTCTTCTTCATGTCTTTTCTTCAATTTGTTCGCAACAGGCTTAAATATTACATTTGCCATTATAACACCATAAAAGGTTGTAACAAGAGCAACAGCCATATTTGCTGCCAGCGCATCACTATCCTGCAGATTTGCCAGCAAATTAATAAGTCCTACAAGTGTTCCGATCATTCCGAAAGCAGGAGCATAATCTGACGCCTTCAAATAAAATGACAAAGACTGTGAATGCCTTTCATCCAGGTAATCAAGCTCATTATTTAAAAGATCCTTTACCTTTTCAGGTTCAACAGAATCGACAACCAGAAGAAGTGAATTTTTCAGAAACGGATCACTTACCTGATTGAGCTTGTCTTCAAGCGCAAGCAAACCATTTATTCGTGCTTCCTTAGCAAATGTAGTTATCTGCTCAATATATTCTATAGGATTATATTTTGTAGGAAATAATACTATTTTCAAATGCTTAGGTATTTTTGCAAAGTCGCTGAGCGGAAATGAGACCATCAATGACGAAATCGTGCCACCCACAACGATCATTATTGAGCCAGGATCAATAAAACCAATAAATTGTTTAACAATAAGCACTACTTTACCTGTTTCAGGATTTTTACCCATCATAATACTTATTGAAATAAATGCGGCAGCAAGTATCCAACCTAATAATGACAATAAATCCATAACATAAATCCCCCCCGTTAATTATTTAGTTTTATTCGGTTATTTACATGATTTGAGAGCATCAGAAAATATTTTACTTCTGAACTCCGCTGTCAGCCCTACTACCATATCTGATGATTCTTCGACAATATATATATTTCCATTTGACAATCTTATGGTTGTATCCGGATTTTCCTGTATGGTTTCAATAAGATCACAATTAAGAACAAATTTTGTTCCATTAAGTTTGGTTAGTGTTATCATAATGACACCCCTATATTTATTCGTCATTCTTTTAATAAAAATGAGAAGCGGTAATCACATAAATAAACGGAGTAACCGCTTCTCTTTTACTAATTATTCGGATTATCTCTTAAGATTTATTAATTCTTCAAGCATTGTATCAGATACTGTTATCACACGTGATGATGCCTGGAATCCTCTCTGCGTCATGATCATATCAGAAAATTCATTTGAAAGATCAACGTTTGAAGATTCAAGTGTTGATGCAACAAGTGCACCTGTTCCATTTGATCCAGACTGTGTAATTATAGGATCACCCGAGTTAAGTGTTGTTTCAAAATACGTATTTCCTACTTTTGCAAGACCTGCAGGGTTTGAGAATGTAGCAAGGTCAATACGTCCGAGTTCAACCAGTCCGTATATGTCGTGAGTACCGGTAATAGAACCGTCATCTGATATAGAAATGCTTGTAAGGTTTGCTACGGTCTGTTCGCCGCCCTCAGTTCCTCCTTTAAGCTTAAACGGACTTGCACCTAATCCAAGACTGTCTGTCGGCTTACTGGACACCATAGTTCCATCAGCTGAAGTAGAAGTATATGAAGCTGTTCCTGAAAGTATATTTGATTTAAGTGTTGTAAGACTAGGATAAGACATTACAAATGAATCTGTTCTGTCAGTATTAGGATTTCTTGTCATAAGAACTGTACCTGCTGAAGCAAGCTGACTTTCATTGATAGTTGCTGTATAATCACCCATTGTAACTGTAAGAGTTTTTGCTGTTGTATCATAAGCAACAGTCATATCATTTGTAGTTGACACACCACTGAATCCGTCATTTACGCCTTTTATATCAAAAAGTGACTTAAGGTCTGAAGGAACTTTGACAGTACCTGAATGGTATCCGAAATTTGTACTTACTATATCAGCACCTGTTATACCGTCTTTAAAAGCAGAAATGTCATCCATATCAAGTGTAAATGCACCTGCATTATGCTCTACACCACCGTTGGCAGCTGTAATTTCCTCATTCATCATCTGATTAAAAGCATCTAAACCAGCTGCTCCACCTGCAAACTTTTCTCTTGCATTTAATGTTACAACAATTGATGAACCTGATACTTTAGCAGACATTGGTTGTCCGATAGGAAGAGATTCACTTGAAACAAATGAGATATTTACGTTTGATTGTTCAGTTGGGTTTGTAGCTGTTATTGAATATCCGATATCATTAATTGTATCAGAAGCTTTTGCTGCTGTAGGATCAAGATATGGAAGATCTACCTGAATTCTATTTGATGATGGTTCCTGGCTTGTATCACCGGACACACCAAGAATAAAGTTTCCGTTTATGTCTACAAGATTTCCGTCAGCATCAATATCAAGCATACCAGCTTTTGTATAGCTTATCTTACCCTCAGGATTCATTACCTGAAGATAACCTTCACCTGCAATTGCAACGTCAAGACTGTATCCTGTTGATGACATTGCTGAAGTTGCTGTATTTACATCAATACTACCAAGAGTATTTCCGTATCCTATCTGTACAGAATTTGTACCACCTGTATTTCCATTTGCTGCTGTTGCTGTTGCTGATGTCTGGTAATAAACATCCTTAAATGTTGCACGGGCTGATTTATATCCGTACGTACTTACATTTGATATATTATTACCTATAACGTCCATTTTAATCTGCTGAGTTTTTAATCCTGCGATTCCTGAAAATAATGATCTTAACATAATAATAACCTCCTAAAATTTTTACACTGTTCTGAAGCCGTCTGTCATTCAGACTCCAGTAGTAGCTTCCTTTAAAAGGTCCGGCTACATAATAACAGTTCCATCAATGTTTGTAAATACATTACCCTGAAGCTCGTCATTTGCTACAGTGGTAATAACCATGTTGTTTTTAACACTTACGATATATGCTGCTGAATCTATAAGAATAAGTGTATCATCAAGTCCCTTTTCCCCCGCAAGCTTTATTCCTTCGTTGAGACGTAATAGATTTTCATGTGACAAATCTATATTTCGTTCTGCTACACGATTCATTGCATGTTTTGAAAAATTTACCCCTGATGATTCAATATCAACCTTGCTATCAGCATTAATCTGTGCATCCAGAATATCTTTAAAAGATTCTTTTGGAATATTTTCTTTCTGCGTGTACTCTGTTGGTATCGTCTGGGGAACGCCTGTTGTTATAGGCGTACTTAAACGTCTTAAAGTTAAAAAATCATCCATTCTAACAGACCCCCTTTTGCTGTAATGTCATTAAACTTTTATTTTGTAATAAGTAATCATCCTAATGCATCTGATACAGTTGCATCATAACCAGAAACTAACGGCGGATTAACTGGTATTGTTGGTTTAATCTGTGAGTTATCTGTTCCTGTACTTCCGCTTGAAGAGCTCAATGACTCTCCTACTGCCTGAATTTGTGATAGCTTGAATGTTTTTTCATTTACCTGGACCTCATATTCACCATCTTTTATAAGAAGTTTTTGTACAGGTCCTGTTTCATTTATCTGATTACCATTGCTGTATTTGGAAGCAGCTACTTCTTTGCCTATCATAGACATTGCATAATTCTGTTGGGTATATTTTGTCATTTCCTGCATTGCCTGTAATGACGAGTATTGTGTAAGCTGTGCCATATATTCTGAGTCACTCGTTGGGTTCATAAAATTCTGATTTGTAAGCTGAGTAATCATCAGTGAAAAAAAGTCTTTAACTGAAAGTGATCCGTTATCTTCTTTAGCATATGTTATGCCATATTTCTTTGAAAGATCTTCAACAGAATCCTTTCCGGCTGAATTAAGAATATTTGAGTAATTTCTGTCACCGCCTGAATTAATATTACTTATCGGCATTATAACCCTCCATTCTGCATTTTGTCATTGAGATAATTATTATATATATCTGTTGAGTATAGTATTACCTATTATTGACGGCATTATTGTAAGTGCCGGCTCTTCATTCGCATTACTGTCTGCCGTATAATCCTGTCCGCCTGAATGCCAGTGTCTTTGTGATTGATTCTGATTTTTCTGGAAATCCTGATTATATGAAAATCCTTGACTAAACTGATATCTGCTGCCGTTGTCATCCGGTCTCTGATATATTACCGGCTGGATTTCAGCGTTATGTGAACTTAGCATATTATGAAGTATACCAATATCTCGGTTAAGCAGCTGTGCGGTCTTCTCATTTGAAGCTATCATTTTAACAAGAACAGCATCATCTGATTTAATAAGTTTAACTGTTATATCACCAAGGCCATGAGGTGAAAGCTTGATTATAAATTCCTTTTTGTCATTTATGATTCCATCGTCAAGTGCATCAAATGTCTGTGAAGATATTTCCTTCTCCATTACCGTGTCTTCCATTGAAATATTTGATACTCTTGCAAAATCCAATGAATTAAGGGTAACTGCATTATGCATTATTGATTCGAAATCAGATAACTCTTCTAGCTGTGAATCCGGATTTTTGTTTACTTCATCTGTTGATTTACCAGCCATTTTCATACCGATAAAATCATTTCCGGAATCTGTATGTTCGCTACTTCTGTCATTGTTATTGTCTGAGACAACAGTTTTTTGATTATTACGTAAATGCATCTGAATATTATCTGGTGATAAATTTCTGTTATTGTGATTTGCTAAAATTTCATCTGATTTATCATCATTCTGCACCTGAGATGAATAAACCATTTGATTATCAGTATCTGATACGTTATTATCTGAATACGGTTTATAATCTGACTGAAGTTTTTCATTCTGATATATTTTTGAATTATCATTTAAGTTATTTCTTATCTGGGCATCAGATTGACTGAACTCAAACTTATTATTAACTACATCAGACTGAATTTTTTGTGCTTTCATATTTTCACTTGTCTGCACTTCTTCAGCTTTTATATCGTTTTGCGGATTGTAATGTATCTGTGATTCTGAATCTGCATTTACATTAATCTGTGTTGTAAAAGCATTATTCTGATTTTCATTATCATATTGTAAATGTGGCTCTGGCATTGAATCAGATTTTATATGTACGGCTCCTGGCTTTACATAATTTTCAGTCTGTGGCTGTACCTTGACTTCTGCATTTGCGTGTGTATCTGTTGTAACTGCTTCTGCTTGCAGCTTTGTCTGTACTTCTTGTGGTTTTATCTGATCTTCAGATTCTGGCTGTACTTTTACTTCTGCATTTGCCTGTACTGCCTGTGGTTTTATCTGATTTTCAGACTTGAACTGTACTTTTGCTTCTGTGTTTATCTGTACTGCCTGTGGTCTTATCTGATCTTCAGAATATACTGACTGTACTTTTACTTCTGCATTTGTATGCGGCTCTGTTCCACCTACTCTTGCTTCTGTGTTTATCTGTACTGCCTGTGGTCTTATCTGATCTTCAGAATATACTGACTGTACTTTTACTTCTGCATTTGTATGCGGCTCTGTTCCACCTACTCTTGCTTCTGTGTTTATCTGTACTGCCTGTGGTCTTATCTGATCTTCAGAATATACTGACTGTACTTTTACTTCTGCATTTGTATGTACTTCTTGCTGTTTTATCTGATCTTCAGATACCGTGTGTACTTTGAATTCTGCATTCATATCTGCCTGTATTGATTGTGACGTTAATGAATCCTCAATATTTAGCTGTATTTTTGTTTTTCTATTTACAGCAGGTTCTGTCACCTTTTCCTCTGCATTTGACTTTGTGTTGGCTGATTCAGGGTTTGACCAGTTTATATCCGTGCTTATCAATGAAGTATTAATTTCATTTTCTGATTGAATATTTACTTTTGCAGATTCAGAACTATCCGGTGCAGAATATGAATTATACTGAAATTGATCATACGCAAAATATGAATCAGTTGCCAGACCAATCTGTGTTTGATGAGTTATGTTATCACTATCTGAGGTTGAAGTTATTTTTACTTTTGTGTTCATATTTTTATCATCTGATTCTGTATTGTCGGTATTAATCGTTTTTTCAGATGAATTGTTGTCCTGTAAATTACCGATTTTACTTTTAAAATCTTTAATTATATCAGATTGAAAACTTTCGGATTTTACAGGTTGAGTAACTTCACGTTTTACAGATTCAATACCTTCACGTTTTACAGGTTCAGTAACTTCACATTTTACAGGTTCAATACCTTCACGTTTTACAGGTTCAATACCTTCACGTTTTACAGGTTCAATACCTTCACGTTTTACAGGTTCAATACCTTCACGTTTTACAGGTTCAATACCTTCACGTTTTACAGGTTCAATACCTTCACGTTTTACAGGTTCAATACCTTCACGTTTTACAGGTTCAATACCTTCACGTTTTACAGGTTCAATACCTTCACGTTTTACAGGTTCAATACCTTCACGTTTTACAGGTTCAGTAACTTCACATTTTACAGGTTCAATACCTTCACGTTTTACAAGTTCAGTAACTTCACATTTTACAGGTTCAGTACTTTTACATTTAATACTTTGCGGATTTTCCAGACTACGTACCATTCTGCCTGAAAAATTATCATATGTATCATTTGTTTGATGCTGATCCTGTACAATAACATTTTCATCTGATACCGTTTGTTGATTTTCAGTGTCAGATAAAAAACAAATCTGTATTTTTTCTAAATCTTCCCCATTTATTTCATTTACCTGTACCTCAGAATCAAATCCGTCTGATTTATTAAGCTTAACTAGTTGATTATTCATCTGAATTACACATTCTTTATTGGTAATGCCGGCAACTCCCTGTGAAAACAGTGACTGCAGAACTGCATCCGTCATTTTAACTGCTACCGGAGTATCAGGAACATTAGTATTTAATTCTCCTGTAATTGACTTCTGTTGTAACACATCAATAAATCCTGTACCAGCCATAACATTTTTCAGACCATCTGTACTTGCCTTTACACCCTGAACCAGACATTGACTTATATCAAATGCCATATCACTCACTCTCTCCATTTTTCCTCACCTCCTTTCAAGTATACTTTATAATTAACTGAAAATAAATTTCATAGATAAATTCTATTCTTTTATATTTAGTGCATAAACATCTTCTTTGTTATGTATAAGTTTAAACGATAAAAATTCCTCTATCGCACGTTCATTTTCCTTATCAAGAAGATATAAATACTCTGATTTCTGATTTTCTTCAAGTTTATCCAGGCCGGAAACTTCCTGAGAAATCCTGACAACCACCTTGCGTTGTTTTTCAATCAGACTGTCCAGTACATCCATCTGTATTCTTAATTGTGACTGTTCACGGCGTACTGCTTCCTTTTTCATTTCATAAATCTGAATTTCTCTTACACTTGTGCCAACACGCATGTCATTATCAGATGACATACATAGATCTCTGATTTCATCATTAAGTTCATTATATCTTGCTTCAATATAATTATATTCAGAATACAGACTCAGCAGATAGTTTTTTTCTCTTTCCATCATCTGTCTCTTATAATCTCTCATTTTCCTCAATGGAAATTCAAACTTTTTCATTTAAAATTCCTTCAATCTATTTTACAATGTTAAGCATATTTGTAATCGTTTCATCCATTGTATATCGCTTGTCAACCGGCTGCTGCAAAAATTTATTTATTGCATCAATGCGATTAATTGCGTAATCAAGCTCCTGATTACTTCCTGCTTTATATGCACCAATTGAAATCAGATCCTGATTCTCCTGATATATAGACATTATCTTTCTTATCTGACCAGCTACTTTTTTCTGATCCGGAGTGGCTATCTCTGACATAAGACGACTGATGCTCGCAAGAACGTCAATTGCCGGATAATGATTCTTCATAGCTATTTTTCTGGACAACATTATGTGTCCGTCAATAATACCTCTTACAGTATCCGAAATAGGTTCATTTGAATCATCACCTTCTACAAGAACTGTAAAAATACCAGTGATTGAACCTTTTTCAAAATTTCCACAGCGCTCAAGAAGCTTTGGAAGTGATGCATAAATTGATGGTGTATAACCCCTTGCTATCGGAGGTTCTCCTACACTGAGTCCTATTTCCCTTTCTGCCATACAAAAACGAGTCAGTGAATCCATCATTAAAAGAACATCCTTGCCCTGATCCTTAAAATACTCGGCAATAGTCGTTGCTGTCTGAGCACATTTGGATCTGAGCATTGCAGGCTGGTCTGATGTTGCAACAACAAGTACACTTCGTTTTACACCTTCAGGACCAAGGTCTTTATTTATAAATTCCATAAGTTCTCGTCCACGTTCTCCTACCAGTGCAATAACGTTAACGTCTGCTTTGATATTTCGTGCTATCATACCCATCAGGGTACTTTTACCTACACCACTTCCGGCAAATATGCCCATTCTTTGTCCTTTGCCAATGGTGAGCATTCCGTCTATGGCTTTTACTCCAAATTCAATTGATTCCCTTATTGGCGGCCTTCTCATAGGATTTGACGGTGTTCCGTTTATTGTGTAATACAAATCAGATTGTATTTCACCTTTTCCGTCAATAGGATTTCCAAGTGCATCAACGGTACGTCCTATAAGGCTTTCGCTCATCTTTACCCTGAGTTTTTGCCCTGTATTGCTTACAAAGCTTCCGTATCCTATTCCCTCTATATCCTCATACGGCATAAGAAGTACTTTATTGTTTTTAAAGCCTACTACTTCCGATAATATGTTTTTTCTTTTTTTCCCTACTACTGATATATTGCATACGTCGCCGATATTACATGACATTCCTGAAGCCTCGACTGTCAGTCCGACAATTTGTTCAATTTTTCCGAGAATTGTATAAAAATTGTTCAATTTCATACTATGTCTGAGTTTCGCCTGATTTAACATACTCCTCATATTCTTCATCACTATCCTTGTATTTACTAAAATATTCACGTATGTTTTCTATTTGAGTAAGAACAGAAGCAACAATGACACCCTCTGCTGTATGAACAACACATGTTCCCTTATGTGCATCACGTCTTAGCTCAACCTCAATATTCTGTGACGGTCTTCCTTCAGAAAGAGAATTTTCTAATGCAGATGCTATGTTTCTTAATTTATCTGATATCTCAACTTTTATCCATTTGGCATCACGTATTGACTTTATAGCACTTCTTACCATAGGAAATATCATCGTGTCATCTTCATCAAGTTTCTGACAAACAAGCTTTTCTGCAACATCAAGAGAAAGTGCTTTAAGTTCTTTTGAATATATGGCGAAATATTCCTCCTGCGAGTTTCTCAACTCTTCAAGTAAATTTTCTAATTTCTTCATATATGAATTCAATTCATCTGCTTTAGCTTCAATTCCTTTCTGGAATCCATCATTATATGCCTTGCTGCATATTTCATCTGATTTTTTTTGAGCTTGCTCAATAATCTCATCGCATTCCTTTTTTGCATTCTCTTTTATTGCAGAAGCTTCCATCTCAGCCTGTTTAAGAATTGCATCTTTTTCAATAAGCAATTTTTCCTGTTCTGCCTGTAGATATTTTTCATTATCTTTTCTCATCTGTTCAAGAATATGATCATATTTATCTGTGTTATCGTCATTTGTGAATTCAGGTAACGATTTTTGAGGTATGCTGATAACACAGTCAGGTATTTTAACTGCCTCTTCAATTTTTATAACATCTTCTGATTTAAAAATCCGATGCAATCAATTCACTTCCTCTGATTTTCAAATAATAATAACTTATTTGTTCTATTGAGCCTTATTATAAAACCTTGAAAATTATGTATCCGTAATGTATAAATCTAACCGGAACAGTTCCACATAATCCGGAATACTTAAAACCATGGGGATTTGCCCTATAAAGCTCAGTAGTAACAATTATTCCTTCATTAATGAACGAATAAGAGCTGCAGCGATCTCAGGATTTTTAAGTGCAAATTCCTTAACCTCATTTGCTGTTGCTGTTGACTGTCCTGAACGTTCCTTTGCTTCTTCTTCAATACTCTTTCGCATTCTGTCTTCTTCAATAGATTTTTTCATTCTTTCAACCTGATCCTGACTTTCTGCCCTTGCCTGAGCAATCTTTCTTTTAGCTCTTCTGTTTATAACAAATATAACAACTATAACAAGAGCAAGTACAAACGCTGCTGCCAATATGAGTAAATATCTGAACAATTTTCTCTTAAGCAGATTTGCAAGAGGAGATGTACCCTGCTGTTCCTCATCTTCAATCGGTAAAATTCCTTCTGCCAGTTTAGCTGAAACTGATATTTTTTCTTCAGCAATATTTGTAGCATTTTTTACAAGCTGAGTCAGCATATTTCTTTCATCTGCTGTAAGTACTCCTGACGGTGTAGTAACAACAACTGAGATACTTGCGTCTGTAATACCACCCTGTGCCTTTTCAGTCTGGGTCAGCATATAACCTATAGCCCATTCTGTATTTCTTTCATATTCTGGTGTATTGTCGCTGTTTAAATTATCTTCAAGATTCCCATAGTTAGGAATATCAGTATTGTTTTCTTCACCGACAACACCGCCGTTATCAACTACACCATTTGTATTATATTTAATACCCTCTTTTTGTTTTACTCCCTCACCATCGTCATCAGTGATAAGTTCTTTGACTTCCTGTGTTATCTTATCATAATCAACTGTTACTGAAGCTACTGCAATTACTCCGTCTTCTCCGTAAATAGAAGATAAAATCTTTTCTGCATTTTCCTCATATTGATTTTTAATTATATTTACATAGTTGATACGATCTTCCTGATTATATTCTCCTTCTTCCTTTTCCTCAGCACCAAAAAGTTCTTTTCCTGAAGATGCATCAATTACTTTTACATCCTCCGGTTTTATCTGCTGAGCACTGTATGCTACAATATTTTTTATTGCATTGACCTGTTCTCCTGTAAATGAATCAGGAGCAGAAAGTGTAAGCATTACACTTGCAGTGGCCTTTTCTTCATTTTCTTTCCATACATAATTTGACGTTTCCGGAAGACTTATTGTAACTATAGCTCCCTTTACACCGTCTATTCTTTTAATTGTGGTCTGCATCCTGTCCTGAAGTTCAAAACGCAGGGTTTGTTTCTTTTCAAACTCACTCATTGTCATGCTTAAATTATCAAAAAACGTTCCATACGAAGGTGTGGACTGAGGATATCCCATATCAGCAAGTTTATATACAAGAGAATCCCATTGATCTTCACGTACTTCAATCTCACCAACGGAATTGAGTTTAGTCTCAACTCCCATATTCTGCAGTTCAAGATAGACCTGTGTTGATTCTTCATTTGTCATACCAGGAAATAAGACTATCCAACCATTTGAAGAGTTAAGTATAACAGTTAATACTATTGCAGCCGCCAGAACTGCTCCGGCTCCTGAAATAATAATGATTTTAATTTTTTTGCTTAGCCCTTTCCAGACCGATTTTATCTTTTCCCATATCTTCTTTATTTTATCTTTCATTTAAATAATCATACTCCACATAAAACTCTCACATTCTTTAATATGTTTGCTGCAGATATACGTTCTGACTAAGGTCATTTCATATTTTTTATACATCAGGAGCAATGAACGCTGTTTTCGGAAGCCGATAAGAAATTCACATTCTTATTCATTGTGTCATGTCCTGTACTGCCTTGAATATTTATATCTGCATCTGCATTATTTCCTTGTATGCATTTACTGCACGTGTCGTAAGCTGTACTGTTGTTTCTATTGCAACAGATGCCTTTGTTGCATCAATCATTGCGCCTTCAATATCATCTGTTTTTCCCATAGACACTGCATAAGCACTGTTAAGTGATGTCTGTTCAAGATTTTTTACGTCTAATATTTTCTGCTTAAGAGTATCTGCAAATGAACCTGTAGTGTTTTTTATTCCTGATACTGTTGCTATATTACCTGTTCTGCTGGTGTTTATTTCAGATAGAGACGGCATTTGTGTAAGTGGAACTATAAATGTTGTATCAATCATATTTTCTCATATCCTTTTTTGTTATTTATCTTCCGATTTCTAAAGCTTTTGACGCCATTGCTTTTATAACACTCAATGCTGAAACATTTGCTTCATATACTCTTGAAGCTTCCATGAGATCAAGCTGTTCTTCGGTATTGTTTACATTAGGATAATATATGTATCCATCCTCATCAGCCTGGGGATTTTCAGGATCATATACTGGTCTGAAATCTTCCTGGCTTTCATCAATTTTTTTAATCTGTACTCCACCACCTGAAATGGTATCAAGTGTATCACTGAAAGTCGGTTTTCTTTCTTCAAAAATAACCTGCTTTCTTCTGTAAGGATCTTTGCCGTCTGTGCCAATTGTATTCTGATTTGCAATGTTCTGCAGAATAATATTTGATCTGAACCGTTCCGCAGTCAAAGCAGAGCCTGTTATATTAAGTGCGTTTAAAAATGCCATTTTTACCCCACCTTTTTATCACTTGAAATTTGCATTTGTCATTATATATCTTGTGTCAGAAATTACTGAATTCATTTTTTGAATTACAGCTGCTGACTGGATATATGCTCTGTATAATTCAAGATTTTCTGCTTCTACGTCTACGTTGTTTCCGTCAATCTGTACTTCTGTCTCATCACGTTGTCCGACAGTAGCTTCAAATTTGTACTTGTTATTATCCTCAATAGAATTTTCAAGGGCATTTTCAAATGAAAATGTTCTGAGTTTGTAGTTCGGAGTGTCGATATTTGCAATATTCTGCGTATGTATCTGCTGTTTTAATGACATAGCTTTTATGCCGCTTTCCATTGCCTTAAACTGAAGTGAATCTAAAATCAAAACCCATTCCTCCCAAATTTAGCTATTTGACCAATATGTACCAAACAATTTATAACAAATAGTATGATTATATTATTATACAACAATAGAACCTAAATTTCAAGTAAATTATATAAATTTAGACG
>CALMUA010000155.1 GCA_937872775.1 uncultured Ruminococcus sp. | reverse complement strand
TATTCTTATTAATGTAAAATAATTAGATTTTCTATTGTAAAAAAAATTATATAATGATATAATTAGAATATTGATGCTTATTTGCAGTTTTGTATATTTAAGCTTATCTGAATATTTGGAGATGAAATCAAATGCCTCAAAAGACACTCAGATTTTTCTTTGCAGCGATCTGCGGAAAAATTACTATAAAGCTTCTTAAGCTTATGAAAAAAAATGCAACAAATCTTCCTGGGTCAGTCGTTCTGACACTGTGCCCTGATTTTTTAAAGTACCTTGAAAAGCCTGAGAAAATTATTGCAGTAACAGGTACAAACGGCAAAACAACTGTAAGCAATATGCTTCTGGATGTTCTTACTGATAACGGATATGATTGTACAAATAACAATTTCGGCGGAAATGTTGATACGGGAATTGCAGCTGCTCTTCTTAAAGACAGCACATTGACCGGAAAAGCAAAAAAAGAATTCTCTATTCTTGAAGTTGATGAAAGAAGTGCAGTCAGAATATATCCATACATTCACCCTGACTATCTTATCTGCACAAATCTTACCCGTGATTCATATAAAAGAAATGCCAACGTTGAATTTATATTTAACATATTAAATGATAATATTCCTGACAGCTCACACCTTATACTTAACAGTGATGACCTTATAAGCTCCCGTCTGAAACCTGACAACAAACGTACTTATTTTGGCATGGACAAGTTCACTGATGAGGTTCTCATATCTAACAATATTGTAAAGGATATAACAGTATGTCCGGAATGCAATAATCCTATAGAATATGATTTTCAGCGTTACAATCATATCGGACGTGCTTGCTGCTCAAAGTGTGACTTTCGTTCACCTGCTGCCGATTTTGATACAATTGAACGTGTATTTACTGATGATGGAAAAGCCGATATAAAAATAAAAACTCCTGACGGTACAGAAGATTACACTGTTCCATGTGAAAATACAATTAACCTGTATAATGCAACTGCTGCAATAACAGCACTAAGAACATTCGGACTTAGTTATGAGCAGGTAAGGACATCATTTATGAAAATTGAAGTAGTAAAGTCAAGATTCAACGCAGAATCCATAAACGGAAAACGTGTTGTAAGTCTTATGGCAAAAGGACAAAATCCAATAGCCTGCTCACATGCATGTAATATTGCCCGAAATGGGAATGAAAAGAAAACGGTCATTTTAATATTTGATGATTTTTACGATGCAAAGACAACTTCTGAAAACATTGCATGGATTTATGATACTGATTTTGAATTTTTAATTAATGAAAATATACTTAAAATAATTGTTGGAGGAAAACGTTCCGCTGACTATATGGTAAGACTTCTGATAGCAGGTATTCCTAAAGAAAAAATAATCTGCTGCGACCACGAAGAAGATACCGCAGATCTTGTTGATATTTCAGCTTCTGAAAATATATATATACTTTTTGATATGTATAATTTCAGATACAAAAGCAATATTGAAGCCAAACTAAAGGAGAAGATCAGAAATGCTTCAGAATGAACTTAAAATAGAAATTCTATATCCTGAACTTTGTAACCTTTTTGGTGATTCAGGAAATATGAGATATCTAAAAAAATGCATACCGGATGCTGAGTTTATAAATACCGCATTCAATGACACGCCGGCTTTTGTATCCGGAAAAGTAAATATGATTTATATGGGTGCATCAACAGAAAGCTCTCAGGAAAAAATCATCACCAGACTTGCAGAATATAAAGAGCAGCTTAAAGAAACTATTGAAAATGATACTATCCTGCTTTTTACCGGAAATGCAATGGAAGTTCTTTTCAAGTACATCCAGACGGATAAAGGAGAAAAAATACCAGGACTTGATATTTTTGATTTTTATGCTCAACGTCATCTTATGGATCGTTTCAACTCTCTTATTTTATGCCGATACAATAACATTGAGATAACCGCATTTAAAACTCAGTTTACAATGACATTTGGTGATAATTCGGATTGTTTCTTTGCAAATGTTGAGAGAGGTATAGGAATAAATAAGAAATCAATGCTTGAAGGTATACATGTCCATAATTTCTTTGGTACAAACCTTGTAGGTCCTCTTCTTGTACTGAATCCATATCTTACAGAGCATATTCTTGAGCTTATGGGAATCAAAGAACCTGACATTCCTTTTAAAGAGGAACTTATTCATGCATACAGAAACAGACTCAGGGAATTTAAAGATAATAGTATAAAAGAATGTGATTAATATTAATTAAATGCCGTGCTGTAAAAAGTGACACGGCATTTTTTATTTACCTTTACATATCACTTTTCATATGACTTGCAAGATACCAGTACCCTGCTACTTTTTCAGGTGTAATATCTCTTAGCAGACTCATAGATGACATGGAAATGGTCTGAATATATTCCTCAAACGTGTCATAATAATCTTCTGAATAATCTTCATCTTCGTCATCATATTCATCAGGATATTCATCATTTTCATCGTCATCACAGGTATATTCATATTCGTCATTTTCATATTCATCATCGTCTTCACAGTCTTCGTATTCTTCAGAAGTAAAATAATACTCACCCAGATATTCATCATCCTCGTCTGTATCATCATCCTTCTGGAATTCTATGCATGTAATAAACATACTATAGAAAGTTCTTTTGGTGCCAAGCTCATTGTTGAGTACTGAAAAGATTTCACGAACGTCTGCATTGTCATATAAATATTCAAGCATTTCGTAAGGATATACATCTATAGATGAAATAAATATATCATCTATATCATTAAAGCTTTGATCAATAAAATCTGTATATATTTTTATTACTGCAAACGCTCTCGAGTAGATTCTCATCTTATCGTACTCATCTTCGTACTCGTTCATATTTTTATATTCGATCAGTGACCAGATAAGACGATACCAATACATATCATGTTCATTCTCCCATATTGAAGCCTCTTCAAATATATCATATACATCTTCCCACTTTAGTTTCATAAACACCATTCCTTTCTATCGTGTATTTTGTTACGTTTTTTATTTTTATCACATATTTCTTTCAAATATATTATAACATTTTTATTGATTTTTTTCAATAAATCCAGCGAAATTTTTTAAAGTAAATTACATTAGAGGAGAAAATAATTTTAAAACTGCGCCTGTTACCCTGACAATCAGGGGAAACCGTCTGCATTTTGAATAATTTATCTCCTCACATAACTCAAGCGTCCGCTCAAAATCATTTTTCATCTGCATAACTGCGGATGACTTGTACATAAAAACTCCGTTTTCAAATAAGAGGTAAAAACTTCTGAAATCAAAATTTGATGTTCCTGCTATTCCCTTGCTGTCATCAGATACTATTGTTTTTGAATGTATAAAACCAGGAATGAATTCATATATTTTTATTCCCGAGTTTATTAAAACCGAATAATTTGAACGTGTAACAGTCTGCACATACCATTTGTCAGGAATATGAGGAGTAATTATTCTTACATCTACTCCGCTCTGTGCAGCAAGACAAAGTGCCGTTATCATCTCATTATCCGGAATAAGGTATGGTGTCGTGATATAAACGTATCTGAGAGCGCTGTTTATTATCTTCATATATGCCATCTCGCCAGTCTGTTTAATATCTCCTGGTCTGTCCCCGAATGGCTGTACATATCCGTCATTTTCTGTTTTGCATGCAGTAATATATTTGTCTCTTTCAATTGTATCACTACAGCAGAAATTCCACATCTGAACAAACATATTTGTCATTGAAGTTACTGCATCCCCATGAATCATAAGGACACTATCCTTCCAATAACCAAATCTCTCCTTTAAGTTTATATATTCATCTGAAATATTTATTCCGCCGGTAAATGCTGTAGTTCCGTCAATAATCGTTATTTTCCGGTGATCACGATAATTGATAAATACATCAAGTGAGGGTTTTAAAGGATTGAATGCAGCTGTATATATTCCATGTCTTTTCATTTCATTCCTGTATTTTTTATTAAACATGATGCATCCCATATCATCAAAAAGTATACGTACCTCTACCCCACTCTCAGCTTTTTGTTTAATTTTCTCATATACCTCATTCCACATATGACCTTTGCCTATTATAAAATACTCCATAAAAATAAATTTCTCTGCACTGCTGATTTTTTCTATAAAATCGCTGTAAAAATCTTTACCGCATTCATAAAATTTTGTTTCTGTCCTATTATAGGCAACAGCTGAAGCGGAATTAGATATATATTTTATCTGTGAACATATATCAGGTTTATCAGCAAGTTCTGCTGAAACCGATTCATCCTGATCAAGCATATATTCTTCAGAATCAAATATTTTATTGAATTTTTCAGACATGCCGAAAGGCTGTCGTTTTTCAAAAACAAGATATAGAAACCATCCGAATACCGGAAATACAAGTATCGGAACTATCCACGACAGCTTAAACATAGGATTATCGTTTTTATTTATAATAATTACTGTTATTATAAGACTAAGGACTGTAAGTGAAAACTGAATATACATTGAATATGAGCTTAAATAATATATAAGATAAATAATAAAGCTTATCTGCAATGCAATGCAGACACACGTAACAAATACACGGCTGCTTACAAATTTTAAGACCTTTCTCATATTTTATAATTTAATATTCCTTTCGTAATATACATTATGAAATGTTACTATTGAACCATACACAAAAACAAAGCAATATATGTCTGAAGGTACAGGCAAACGCACTTTTAGTTACCATATTTCTGTTTTTGTATTCATCCTATGCAAAATTCGGATTTAAAAAAATTACTTGCAAATAATTAAATAAGCATATATAATCCGGAGTTTTACAGCGAATTGAATAAAAACAGCCTCTAATCAACGTATATACGT
>CALMUA010000154.1 GCA_937872775.1 uncultured Ruminococcus sp. | reverse complement strand
TGATATACTATATTTATTGTAAATTCATTTAAGGGAGTAATTTTTTTTATGACACCAGATTCAAGATTTGAAAATATAAAAAACCTCATTGGCAATACACCTTTGCTCGCAATTGATTTTAAATACAAAGGCATGCCAAGAAGAATATTTGCAAAAGCTGAATATTTTAATTTAACAGGAAGTATTAAAGATCGTGTCGCATATTACATAATGAAAAAAGAATATGAAAACGGAACTATCAAACCAACTGATACTATTGTTGAAGCAACAAGCGGGAATACAGGAATTGCATTTTCAGCAATATGCAGAAATCTCGGACATAATGTTAAAATATTTATGCCTGACTGGATGAGCAGTGAACGAATAAATATGATGAAAGCATTCGGAGCTGAAGTAATACTGGTTTCAAAAGAACAGGGTGGATTTCTTGGCTCAATTGCAATGTCAGAAGAGCTTGGAAAACAGGATGGTATTTTTCTGCCAAGACAATTTTCAAATATAGATAACTGTGATGCACACTTTTACATGACAGGTGAAGAAATATCAAACCAGCTGCAGAATCTCGGACTTACCGCTGATGCATTTATTGCTGGTGTCGGAACAGGCGGTACAGTTATGGGCGTAGGACGAAGATTGAGAAAGGATAATCCGGGATGCGGAATATTTCCTCTTGAACCAATGAACTCACCTACACTTTCCACAGGATACAAAGTCGGAAAACACAAAATACAAGGAATATCTGATGAATTTATACCTGATATACTGAAACTTGTCGAATGCACGTCAGTAGTTTCAGTTGATGATACTGATTCTATAATAATGGCTCAGATGCTTGCTTCTGTACTTGGAATAGGAGTCGGCATTTCATCAGGAGCTAATTTCCTTGGTTCAGTACTTGTTGGAGATCAGGTAGGTGCTGACAAAACAATATGCACAGTATTTGCTGATGACAATAAAAAATATCTTTCTACGGATTATTCCGAGAAACAAATTAGTAAAAAAGGTTGTCTGACAAATGACATTGAGCTTACCGGTGTTACAGCTATTAAATAAAGTGAGGTGCTTTCATTTTGAATGATACACAGACTTCAAAACAGCTTGAACTTCTCAAATGCATAACACAGCACAAGGCGGCAGGTGTTTCTGCCACCGATACGGATATTTCATCTATAGATATTCTTATGAATACGTATCTTCCGGAGATATTATACAGATATCCTGATATTCACACAAAGCTTGTTCTTGAATATGAAAGATTCAAGGAATATATTAATTATAAGGAACTTGCCAAAAAAAATGTAATTGCATTAGGAGGAAAATTCGGAACAGGCAAATCTTCTTTTTTCAATTCTATTTATGGAACAGACATACTTCCTTGTGATATTCACGCCTATACTTCAGTGCCTACATATATTATATGTGAAAATTCATCATCGTCATATATGCTTAACAAATTTGATTTTCTCATCCGGACAGAACAAGAAAATATGCAGGAAATCTTTAACGGATTCAAAAAAAGTGCATCTGATTTATTTGTTCCTATGGGTCATCTTATTAAAAGTGCATTGATTCATACTTCATATAATGTATTAAAAAATACAGCATTTCTTGATACACCAGGATATTCAGAATTTTCAGAAAAAGATTACTGTGATAAAACTGATAAATCAATACTTACGGACAGGCTTAATCATAGCAATTATATTTTATGGTTTGCAGATATAAACAACTGTTCAATATCTGAAAGTGATATCTGTATTCTGAAAAAAATAAATCCTCATATTCCCAAACTTATAATTATCAATAAGGCTGACATTTTATCTGCATCTGAACTGAACCAGACAGCAGAAAAAACTAAAAAGATATTAGACTCACGGTCTGTACAGTATATAGATATACTTACATATTCCAACAATAGTCCTGAAAAATATGATAAATATAAAATTTTAGCCTACTTTGACAGATGGAACAAAACATCTGGTGTTATTAATTTTACACATGATTTCGGAGAAATACTTCAAACGCTGAAAAAAATCGGAGAAGACAAGAATATTTCAGAATTTGAAGAATTTAAGAATCAGCTTATTAAAGAAGTTGAAAAAACAAGCCGCACCATGTACAAAATAGAAAGTGTATTCCAGGTAAACTCATCTGACGGATTTGTATCACTTGATTCAATAAGCATCGGAAAGAATAATCAAACAGACAATAAATCAAATGATAAGAGTTCACATAACATAAGCATGGATATTTCGAAATTCAAATTATCAGAAATACCTGTATCAAATCCTGAAAAGCTATTGAGAAATTATAATGACATAAATGTTACTGACAATTCAGAATATGAAAGATATATAAATTCTGTTTCCATTATGCTGACAGATAATATGAAAAATATTGAACCGTTATTCAGCCTTGCTGACGGAAGTGCTGACTATGCAAAGGAAATTTCTAAAATAATTGCACAGTCATTTGACGTAGATATGAATGATAATACTCCTGTATCTGAAACTGTACCTGATAAAAATGAAACAGATAAGAATGATTCTGATGAAAAAAATCGTTCAAAAAATCGTTCTTCACGAACCTCTCCGTTTAAAAAAGGAGCGGACAAGCAGAATGAAAATTCAAAAGATATTTCTGAACAAACACAAATCAAACATGAGCGTCCTGCGCCAAGACCGCCGAGACGCAGTCTGAATAAATAGAGGAGGAAAGTTAATGGAATCAAAAGTTAAAAATTCATATAACCTTTTCCAGAAATCATTTTTACACGGTTCTCCGATCAAGGAACACCCTGTTGGAAAAGTTAACGAAGAACTCAAAAGTTTATATTATGATTTTCTGTACATTACTGCAAAATATGAAAATACTGATACCGAAAACCAACTTCATTTTTTGCAGCGGTTAATGGATGGAACTGGAGCTGTTACTGTAATTTCAGATCATATTCATAATGCTGCTGCAATGAATTCTGAAAAGACCACTCAGTTTATTAACGGATGTATCAGTATGAAGCTTGAAAATATATTTTTTATTGACTGTCTTCTGATAACATGCTCTGAAGGCAATATCAATAAAAAACAGGTTGACTATCTTTCCGAAATGGCTGCTGCTCTCATGCTTGACAAACGCAGCATTCAGATTTTATGTGAATATGCCGTTGCTATACTTGAACAAAGTACTGAAAAATATGAAAAGACAAACAAAAAGGATACATTTGAATTATACAAACATATCCTTTGCTATACAAAAAAATTTATTTGTGGTGCTCTTGTAAATGACAGCACTAACATTTACCTTTATTCAATGCTTCAGAGTGAACTTAATCCAAAAAAACTGCTTCTGTTCAGTGAATCAGAGAGCTATAACAGCTGTGAGATTTTCAGAAAAAATATTATTATTGAAAATCTTAAAATTGATTTAAAAATCATGACTCAGATTCATGATTTTCACGTCGGATTCAACTGTGCTAAAAACATAATTTTCAGAAGCTGTGAATTTGCGTACGGAGGCAGTTTCAGATTTCATGGGTGTAAAAATGTTATAATAGATGACTGCTGCTTTATTAATTTCAATAATGACGCTGTATTTGATCTCAATCATGACTGTGTGCTTACACTTAATAACTGTACTTTTAAAAATTGCGGATATGAAACAAACTTTATAAGTACGACAGGCGGCATTATACGTAGTACAAATCTCAACCGTGTCAGCATCAGCAACTGCACATTCAACAACTGTTTTTCACAGGGTAACTTCAAAGGTGGCATTATCAGCTTCAACAATATCATTGAAGCCAATGACTGCCACTTTAACAGCTGCAATAAAGGAACATTTTTGTTTTATAGTGATAACGGAAGCTTTAAAGGAACAAATAATTCCAGGACAGACAGTGTGGAATTAAAAGGCTGATATAAATTATTCAAGTATTATTGTAAACGGTCCGTCATTTGTAAGACAGACCTTCATATCTGCTCCAAAAACTCCTGACTCAACTACAGGAATACTTTTTCTGCATATATCAATAAAATATTCGTAAAGTTCATTTGCATGGTCAGGCTTTCCTGCACTAATAAAATTTGGTCTGTTACCCTTACGGCAGTCAGCATACAAAGTAAACTGAGAAATAACAAGAATTTCACCGTTGACATCTTTGAGTGATAAATTGATTTTGTTATTGTCATCTGAAAATATTCTTAAATTTATTATTTTTGCTGCAAGTCTGTCAGCATCAGCTTTTG
The DNA here is from genome assembly GCA_937872775.1 of uncultured Ruminococcus sp. GTDB lineage: Bacteria > Bacillota > Clostridia > Oscillospirales > Ruminococcaceae > HUN007. Next base: position 160 of record CALMUA010000154.1, on the reverse strand, counting down.
TATCTTCTTGTCCCACACCCTGTGTGTTATAATAGATGTCAGTGAAGTAAAAAAGAATTTGTGGTATAATAGAAACACATACAATCACTGAAAGGGGTATCATATGTACTATAGTCAGGAACTTAAGGATTCAATATTAAGAAAAATATTACCACCGAAT